>CALXXH010000005.1 GCA_944392635.1 uncultured Clostridia bacterium
TAATTCAAATAACTATCAACTGTTCTTAAATCCATTTTGACACACTCCATTCATACCAAATATATTACCACAAAAATCACAAATTAGCAATGATTATTGGCAATAAATAGAAATATAAAAAGAAGTGGCAATAGAACCACCTCATATAAAACAAATAATTAATTAATTGGTAATGTAATAATAAACGTAGTACCCTTGCCTTCTTCTGACTCAAAAGTAATATTTCCATTAAAATGAGCTCTAATTGTAGAATAAGACATATATAATCCAAGTCCAGTACCATTTTTACCCTTTGTTGTAACCATTTCTTTAAACAATTTTTGCTTAACTTCCTCTGGTAAACCAGGTCCATAATCTCTAACAGAAATAAGTAGATTACCATTTTCCTTAGTAACAACTAGATCAATATTTTGATCAGGTTTTCCATCATAGCATTGAATTGAATTTGAAATCATATTGTTAATAACCTGTACCAAACTATTAACATCACCCTTAAGAACCAAATTCTCATCAACTTTTAAAGAAATATTCAAATAAACAATAGCATTTTTAAGTTCATGTTTCATTAAAATATTAACTCTTTTTAATAATTCACCAACAGCAAATGTCATCTCTTGTTCATTTGATAAAGTTACAGCCTGACCTTTAACAGCAGTAATAACATCAGACATATATTCAGTATGAGTTTTAATCTTTGCAACCCAAGAAGACATATCTTTTGCTATATCATGATGATCCTGGCTATTTACTTCTGGATCATCAATAGATGAATCATATTCTTTTATTAAATCATTTAAACCTTCTGCTGCACCTGATATAGACATAATTGGAGTTTTCAAGTTATGAGCAATACCTCCAATTAATTGACCAAGTGATGCTAAGCGCTCTTTTTCCATCAATAAATCTTGGTTATCTCGAATCTTTTGAATATTATCTTTTGTAATTTTTTGTATATCATTAAATGCAACTGTAAGTTCACCTAATTCATCATTTGAAGTTACTGGTAAAACACCTACATTATGAGCAATTTTACCTTTTGATATCCTAACCAAATTATTAGTAACCTCAATTAAATTTTGACTAATTCCTTTTGACCATACATATAAAATAATTGCATAAATAATCAAAGAAATAATACATAAGTATATAAAGAAATTAGCAAAATCCGGTGTAGAGGAAGAATACTTAAATCCAATATATGCCGTATGACCATCTAAAGTAATTCTTTGTGCATAACCTTCTTCTTCAACTCCATAATATTCATATATTCTACCATCTGTTTGATCATAATATGTATTTAAATATTTTATAAAGAAATCAGACAAATTACCAGTAGACTTAGAAATATATGTATCATCACCATCTATTATAAAATAATAATCATCTTGATTTTTCAAAGTAACAGCATTTAAACTATCAATTAATTCTGTTTTTGACAAATTATTAAAATCCATATTTTGAAGTTGGAATTTATAATAGTTATAATTTCCTTCACCAATTGCAGAACATCCTTTAGCATATCCAAGTAATGCTATAATGATAATTATAATAAAGAAAAAAGGGTATAAGTTAAAAATCAAATTACCATTAAAACTTGTAGTCTTCTTAAAATCATGATAATCAGTATTTATATTATAAGTAAGCTTTATAACTACATCCAAATCCTGTTTTATCAACACAGAAGATATAATAGCAATAACTGTAAAGAATGCAAAATATACCAGCAAAAACTTAAAACATAATTGGACATTTGCTTTAAGCATAACAAAAAGCATTAATAAAACAACAAATATAATTGCAACTTGTACAAAAATAATCTTTTTAGGTATAACAAAACAATCCTTACGTACTTTTTGAATTAAATCAAAAGTAATTTTGGATTTATCTTTAACATATAAATCCAAAAACTTAAAAGAATTTTTACATAAGAAATGTAAGCATACAATATATGCAATAACTGTAATACTACCTAATGAAAGATATTGCATTGCATGAGAAATTGGTTCTATTTGTGATTGAAATGCAGCCTCTTCTGACATAGGTGGATAATTTAAAAGTACAGGTGTAAAAAATCTCATTATACAAATTACAAGTACTTCTAAAAATATAATTTTAGCATAAATATTAAATTTAATTCTTCTAACATTTTTTTCTGCAGTATTCATAAAACCCTCCAATTATAAATCAATATACTTCAAATAATCCTTATTAACAACAGGCCATTTGAAACCAACATTATTTAGCCAATCAATAGTTAAGTTATTATTTACAGGAGTTTCAATAAACTCACTATTTACCAAATCATTTAACATATGAGCATCAAAAGGATCATTAGAATCCTTTAATTTTTCTATCAAATCATTTTTAGAAGATATTTTAACAGAAATATCTAACATTGACAATAATTCTTTAATAGAAAAAGTATTATTATTATAAATATGGTAAATTGTTTGTAAATTATTTTTAGCCAATATCTTCACAATAGACTTAGCACATAAATCAACAGGGCTTAAATCAATTATCATTTTTTGGTAACCATCTGTTATTTCACCAAATTTTAATATTGTTTTAAGTCTACTCATAAAAGCATTTTCCAAGAAATTAGTTTGGAATTTACCATCACTAAATCTAGGCATAATATTTCCAAGTCTAAATATTTTCCCTTCAATATTATTAGCTTCAATTTCCTTTAAAACTTCACACTCAGCTTGATATTTAGTAATCATATAAACATGGTTTTTAAAATCTTGTCCAACATTTATATTATTTTCATTTAAAACAACTGATGTACCAACTTTTGAATAAGCACCAACAGATACAGTAGAAATATGTGCAAGTTTTGCATTAGAATTCTTACAAAACTCTATAACATTCTTAGTACCTAACACATTTGCCTTATAAAATACATCATATTTTCCATAATGTCTAACATTAGCACCACAATGGATTACTGTTGAAATAGTATTACACAAACTATCATAAACAGTATTTGAAAATCCAAGATGATCAAGTTCAAAATTACCTTCTACTGCCTCTATCTTATTACTTATCTTTTCAATAACATCACTAGAAAAATAATTTTCCAAAGATAACCTAATTCTTTCATCTGCATCTTTGTTATTTTTCTTACGAATTAAACAGTAAACTTTATTTACATTAGGATTCTCACAAAGTTCTTTTAATATGTGAATACCTAAAAATCCAGTAGTACCAGTTAAAAGAACATTTGATAAATCAAAATCTACATGTTTATTAATAATATTTACTTGTTCAATTACATTAGAATAATTACTATCATCTGTTGTATGAGTTTCAATCCTCTTAGCCAAATCTCTAATATTAGAAGCATTATTAATATCTTGTATTTCCAAATTATATTTTGACAATTTAATAGTTAGCTCCATAATATTTAAAGAATCTAATCCTAAATCATCAAAGAAATCATCATCAACAGAAATATCATTTCTATTCATAAGAGAACATAGAGTAGTATAAATCTCTTTTTCCAAATCAGTATTTGGAACAATAATCTCTTTTTCATCATCAACATTTTCAATTAAAGATAACAATTTCTTTCTATCAATTTTACCATTATCATTTAATGGAAATACTTCAAATTGATATAATTTAGGAATCATATATGGTGTTAATTTTTGTTTTAATTTAGTAATAACTTCACTAGTATAATTAGGTACACTAGTTTCAATAAAACCAACTAATGATTTTGTCATATTTTTATTATCAACTGGAAGAACTAAAACCTTAGAAATCTTACCACATGCAAGAATTTCTTTTTCAATTTCTCCAATTTCTACTCTAAATCCTCTAATTTTAACTTGATTATCATTTCTACCAATATATCTAATTCTACCATCTGGAGCAAAAAATCCTAAATCTCCAGATTTATAAATTACCTCGCCAACATTTTCATTATATAAAAATTTTTGTGCTGTCAAATCAGGTTTATTTAAATACCCTTTGCAAAGTCCTCCACCTGCAATAGAAATCTCTCCATCACAGCCAATAGGTAAAACTTCTCCTTTTTCATTTAAAATATATACATGATAATTTTGTAATGGGTAACCTATAAATGTTTCATTATTTTCAATATCATTATCAGTAATTTCACACAAAGTTGCAAAAATTGTTGATTCTGTAGGACCATATGGTTCTAAAAGAGTAGTATTTGGATATTTTTCCTTCCAATATCTAAATGGTTTTGCATAAACAGCTTCTCCACCAACAAGTATTGCTCTAAGAGATAATTCATCAGGAGAAAGGTTTAATGCTTTTTCTTCTTCAATTACTTTATAAAAATATGCTGGAGTTTGATTTAAAATAGTTACCTTTTCCTTAACCAATAACTTCAAAAACTCTTTAGGACTTAAAGTAGTTTCTTTTGGTACAATAACTAATTTACCACCAAACAATAAACTTGCATAAATTTCCCATGTAGAAAAATCAAAAGTATATGTATGGAATAAAACCCAAATATCATTTTCATCTTGTACTAGTCTATTTCTTGTTGAATTCAATAAATATGCAACATTATAATTTGAAGTTAATATTCCTTTAGGTTTTCCAGTAGTTCCAGAAGTATAAATTGTATAAACTAAACTATTTACATCATATTTAAATTCAACCTCTTCTTTTACATCTGGTAAATCTAAAATATTATCAACATTTATACAAGTAGCATCATCTTTAAAAGTATCAATATATTTTTCATTTAATATCAAAAACTTACTATTACTATCTTTTAAAATAAACTTAACTCTATCAGCAGGCCAATATGGGTCAACAGGTAAATAATAAGCACCACAGCGAAGCACAGCAAACATAGCAACTATCATTTCTAAACTTCTATGTATAAGTAATGTAACACCCATATTTGGTTTTACACCTTGAGCCTTCAAATATACTGCAAAATTATATACCTTTTTACTCAATTCTCCATATGTAAGTTCTTCATCTTTATATTTTAAAGCAATAGCATTAGGAGTTTTATTTGCCTGTTCTTCAAATAATTCAATCAAAGTTTTTGTGGGTTTATACTTATACTCACCATTAAACCTATTAAAAATTATATCAAGTTCGCTATCAGGAATATATTTAATATCTTTTATAGAAATATCTTTATGAGAAAGAATATAATTTATCATCTCTATAAAACGTAAATAAATATATTTTGTTTCTTCTTGTGATACAACACCTTCTGCAAAACTTAAAGTCAAAAGATATTTTCCAGAATCATTATGGTCAGTAATATGAAATTCAAAACTACTTTGTTGATGATCTGGAAGATGCCAATAAAGATTTAAATCATAATCAATATTATCCTCAACATTATGAACCTTTTGGAAAGAAACAATAGTATCAAATAAATTTGTTTCTACATGCTTCTCATTTTTAGCATAATTTAAAATTGCAGAATATGGATAACGTTGATGTTTCATAGCACCAAAAGTATCATTATGAATATTTTCAAATAAAGTAGAAAGATTTGTATCATCAGTTATATGAAATCTAAGAGGAAATGTAGAAACAAACATTCCTAGCATATTCTTCTCAGCAGCATTTTTTCTATTTAATAAAGGAGTACCAACCATAAAATCTTCTTTTCCAACAGTTTTATATAAATAAATAGCATGTAATGCAATAAAAAATATATATGGAGTAATATTATTATCCTTACAATAGTTATCTATTTTTTCAGTAAGTTCAGCAGATAAAGTTTCTTCATATTTAATAGTTTTAGAACCTTTTTTTAAGATATTTTCTTTAAAAGAAACCATATCTGGTATATTTTTTAGATAATTTTCCCAATATTGCTTATCACGAATAAAAGTATTACCATTCAAATACTCTTTTTCTGTATTTATATAATTTAAATATGATGGGAAAGTTAATAAATCCATATTGTTGGATAAAAGATAATAAAAATTATTAAACTGATTGAAAATAAGTCTAGCACCCCAACCATCAGCAACAATGTGATGCATCTTAAAACTTATAACTACATGATTATTAGACATTTTATAAATAGTAAATTTGTATAACTTATTATTTTCAAAAGGCACAAAAGGAATATTTGTATCAACACAAATTTCTTTCCTTATATCCTCTACACTTTTATTAGGGCACTCAATAACAGGTATATCTTCATATTCATAATCTTGAACTTTTTGAAATACCCCTTCTTCATTTTTTATAATTCTAAAACGTAAATTATCATTGCGTTTTATAACCTCATTAAGAGCTTTTTTACAAATATCAATATCTACATCCTTATTAATATAAGAAGAGAAACATACGACATTTATGGATGTTTTATCATAAGCCTGTTCCCTCAAATATATGTTCATTTGCGGACCAGTTAATTCATACAATGTTTCAGACATAGTAAATCCTCCTTAAATTAACTTGAAAAAATTATATACTTAAAAAAATTAAAAATCAAGAAAAATATTGAAAAAATTGTAATTTTGATATAAAATAGCAAAAAAAGGGAATGAATAAAACTTACGGAATTAGAAAAGTCAGCAAAACATACCTTTGGAGAAAGGAGAATGTTACACATGAGAAATGATGTATCAAAAGAAATATCAAATTTTAAAGAATATATAGAAAGGATTAAAAAATTTAAGAAAAATATAGCTTTTAAATATAAAGAAAATGATCAAATTAAAGAAATAACATATGAACAATATATAAATGATATAAAATCCTTAGGAACATCGTTAATAGATTTAGATGCGAAAAAAGTAGTAGTAATAGGAAATAACAGCTATAAATGGTGTACAACATATTTAGCTACAACAACAGCCGGAAAAGTAATAGTACCAATAGACAAAGCTTTAACAGATGTAGAAATAGGAAATCTAATTAAAAGAAGTGAAGCAGACACAATAGTTTATGAAAAGAAATATCAAAAAGCAATTGATGAAGTAATAAAACAAGGATGTAATTTAAAACATCAAATATGTATGGATGCAGAAAGTAAAAAAGATGTAATTTCATATGATGAACTTTTAGAAAAAGGTAAAAAACTAATAGAAAATGGAAATGACAAATATGATAATGTAAAAATCAATGATAATGAAATGTCAATAATATTATTTACATCAGGAACAACAAATGAACCAAAAGGTGTAATGTTATCACAAAATAACATATGTTCTAACATGACAGCACTTGAAAAATATTTAAAAATATATCCAACTGATACATTACTATCATTTTTACCAATACATCACACATTTGAATGTACAATAACATTTCTATTTGGAATATATAATGGAGCAACAGTTGCATTTTGTGATGGATTAAGATATATACAACAAAATCTAAAAGAATACAAGGTATCAGTATTTGTAGCAGTACCATTAGTATTAGAAACTATGTATAAGAAAATACAAAAAACATTAAAAGAACAAGGAAAAACTGAATTAATTGAAAAAATGACAAAAATATCAAATGGATTACTAAAATGTCATATTGACTTAAGAAGAATAATATTCAAAAAAATATTAGACAGCTTAGGAGGACATATAAGAATAATGCTATATGGAGCAGCTCCAATGGGAAAAGACACAATAGTCGGTTATACTAATTTTGGTATAGAACAAATACAAGGATATGGGCTAACAGAAACATCACCAGTAATATCAGCAGAAACAAATGATAGAAAAAGACCAGGTTCAATAGGACTTGTATTACCAAACCTAGAATGTAAAATAGAAGATCCAGATAAAGATGGAATAGGAGAAATAACAGTAAAAGGACCAAGTGTAATGCTAGGATACTATAACAATGAAAAAGCAACAAAAGAAGTATTAAAAGATGGATGGTTCTCAACAGGAGATTATGGATATATAGATGAAGATGGATTTTTATACATAACAGGAAGAAAAAAGGATGTAATAGTATTAAAAAATGGAGAAAATGTATACCCACAAGAAATAGAAGAATTAATAAACAAAATACCATATGTAAAAGAAAGCATTGTATACCAAAGAGGACAAAGTAAAACAGATACAATGTTATGTGCAAAAATAGTATATGATACAGAAACAATAAAGCAAACATTTGGAGAAAAAACAGAAGAACAATACAAAGAAGAAATATGGAAACAAATAAAAGAAATAAACAAAGACTTACCATTATTTAAACACATCAAGAAAATAGAGATAACAACTGAAGAACTAGAAAAAACAACAACACAAAAAGTAAAAAGATACAAAGAATTACAAAAAGTAAAATAAAAAAACAAGCTCTGTTAACTTGCTTTTTAACGGCTACGATTTATTCGTGGTCTAGAGTTAATGGAGCTATTTTTATTATTTTAGGTAAATATGATAAACAACGAAACAATTATATTGAATACACTCAACAAAATATTAAAAATTTATTGAATCAATTCAACAAAATCAGTTTTTTATTATTCTATAAAACAGGAAAAAATAGGTTTAATTTTTCAAAAATAGTCAATACTATTTTTGAGGTGGCAAATTTGAAAAAAAGAAGAAAATATACAAAAAAATCTAATAGAAAAAAAGTGGTTATAACAAGTATAATATTAATACTTTTATGGATATTTGGATTCTATTTATACACAACATATCAAAACATTGAAATAACACCAAGCAATTATGAAACTACAAAGATACAATCCACAATTGAAGAACAAACTGTGGAAAGTGAAGAAGAAAATAGTAAAACAATAGCAGATATGTTAGAAGAAACTACAAGAAAAGTAGTAGGAATTTCAAAATTGAAAGATACAGGAAGTAGTATATTTTCTTCAAGCACAGAAAATGACCTAGGATTAGGAACAGGAATAATTGTATCAACTGATGGATATATTTTAAGCAATGAACATGTAACAGGCAGTAAATATAGTAAATGCTATGTAACTTTAGAAAATGGAAACACCTATGATGGAACAGTAATGTGGAGTGATTCAAATATAGATTTATCAATAACAAAAATAAATGCTAAAAACCTAGAAGAAGTAACACTTGGAAATTCACAAAACACAAGAATAGGAGAAACTGTATATGCAATTGGAAATCCAATAGGTTATGAGTTTAGAAGAACAGTAACATCAGGCATTATAAGTGCAAAAAATAGAACAATAAAAATAGAAGAAAATGATGAAGCATCATATATGACTGATTTAATACAAACAGATGCAACAATAAATCCAGGAAACAGTGGAGGACCATTAATTACTCCAAATGGAGAAGTAATAGGAATAAACACAGTAAAAATATCATCAGCAGAAGGGATAGGATTTGCAATTCCAATAGATATAGTAAAACCAATAATTGAAAGCTTTAAAACAACAGGAAATTTTCAAGAAGCACAAATAGGAATATATGCATATGACAAAGAAGTAATACCATACTTAAATAAAAGTTTAAGCTTTGAAAAAGGAATATATATAGCACAAATAACAAAAAATGGACCAGCAGACAATACAGAATTAAAAGAGGGAGATATTATTACTAAAATAGATGATGTTGAATTAAATACAATGAATGATTTAAGAAAATATATTTACACAAAAAAGCCAAAAGATGAAGTAACTTTAAGCATAACAAGAGGAAAAATACAAAAAGAAATAAAAATAACATTGGGAGGAATATAAAATAAAAAGCCGCTTCAATGAAACGGCTTTCCAAAAAAGTCCTACAGGACTTCTTTAAGAATTTGCAAGTACCATGATAAAAGATATTCTAGGAATTCTATTATGAAGAATACCAGCATCTTCTAATTCTTGAAGAGCTTTTTCAGAAAGTTCTCCAGAAAAAAGTCTATCAAGTACATACTGAACCCCTTTAGCTTTTGCCATGCGTCTTACAGTTTCTTTGTTGTACATTGGTGTGTACCTCCTTTAAGTTTTAGAACTTAATTATACCACAATTTACATAAAAAAGCAAACAGAAATTAGCGACCGTCCTTCAAAGTCTTCTATAAAATCATATTTTCTAGAATAATCTTTAGTTTCAGTATTAGACATATAAACTGCAGAACGATTTTGCATTAAAAACTCTATAATTTGATAAACATCTATCCAGATTTCATTAGGACTATCAATTTGTGATTCATCAAAAATAAGTTGCATTCCAAAATGTAAGTGAGGAACATTAATATTATTCACATTTTCCTTAGTACTATAACCAGTCATACCTAAATATCCAATAACATCTCCAGCCTTAACAGTCATTCCTTCTTCTAATCCTTCTGCATAAGGATGATTTTTTCTCAAATGTGCATAATAGTAATAACGTTTACCATCATAACTTCTAATCCCAATTCTCCAACCACCATATTGATTCCAACCCAAATGTTCAATAATACCAGACTCGACAGCAATAATTGGAGTACCAATACTACCCATTAAATCATTTCCAAGATGAACTCTTTTAAAACCATATGAACGAGAATTACCAAAATCATCATAATGACTAAAAGAATAGTTTTTTGCAATAGGCAAAAAAGCTTTAAGACCATATCTTTCTTCCATATCAATAGAATAATTACCAATAAATCCAGACAAGACAGCACTATATGCTTCATAATAATAATCATAAAACTTCATATCACAGGTCAAATCTCCCATAGTTTCACCATTATTTAATCTTGAAACTAAATAATCTAAATCAGCCTTTTTAAAATTCTTAAAATTCCCACCATTTTGAGCAGCAAGATATGCCAAAAGTTCAATCCAATTATACTTAACATCTGCATCAGTATTATGTGATTCAATATCTAATTTAGAAGTTAATTTCATAGCCTCACAAGTAACATTAAAATCAACCCATTTTATATAATCTTTATCAGCAGAATTTTCTTCATTATCAGCAAATGAATAAAACAAAACAACTGATAAAATAATAATTAATAATATAGAAGCAGTAATAATAACAAACTTTTTATTTAACTTAAAAGATTTAATAAACAATTCACTTCACCAATATAAATATATGGTAAAAAGAAAAAAGATATGATAAAATCAAATTAACCAAAGCAAGGGAGGAATTTTAGATGAATAAATATATGGAACTAGCAAAAGAAAATGCTGAAAAAGGAATAAGAAATAATGAAGGAGGACCATTTGGAGCAGTTATAACAGACAAAGATGGAAATATAATTTCAAAAGGAAATAACAAAGTATTAAAAAACAATGACCCAACAGCACATGCAGAAATAGTAGCAATTAGAGAAGCATGTGAAAAATTAAACACTTATGATTTATCAGAATATATATTATATACCTCATGTGAACCATGTCCAATGTGTTTATCTGCAATTATTTGGTCTAATATTAAAAAAGTATATTTTGGCTGTACAAAAAAAGATGCAGGAGAAATTGGATTTAGAGATGATATGATTTATGAGTATTTAAAAGGAAGCAATAATGATTTAATACAACTAGAAGAAATGGACAGAGAAGAATGTTTAAAAACATTTGAAGAATATAAAAAGCAAAATGGGGTAATTTATTAGTGAAATAGGAACAATAAAAAACAAAAGAAAAGTAAAAAAGTTAAGATGAATATAATGAAATAAATAAAATGATTTTAAAAAGCGAATATTTCAATAAAAAGTATTCGTTTTTTTGATGAGAAAAATATAAAAATAAGATTAAAAAATATAAATTTGGAAATAATATTAAAACAAAAATATTATTAAAAATGAAAAAGTATAAAAAATGACAAAAAGTATTTACAAAAAATAAAGGGTTATGTATAATTAGTATACAAACATAACAAAATTAAAATAAAACCAAAAATTAAAAAGTAAAATGAAAGGAAGGAAAAACAAATGAAAAGAACAAAACAAAATGGTATTACATTAATCGCATTAGTTATAACTATCGTAGTATTGCTAATATTAGCAGCAGTATCAATAGCAACACTAACAGGAGAAAATGGAATATTAACACAGGCAAATAGTGCAAAAGAGCAAACAGAGATAGCATCAGTAAAAGAACAAGCACAGTTAGATATAGCAAATTGGATGACAGAAAGATTAAGAAATGGAGAAAGTACAGAGTTAAATGATGAAACAGTAAAATCTATAATAGAAACTGCAAATGCTCAAAATACAAATCCATATTATAAAGAATTACAAAGTGATAGAATAATAACACCAAGTGGATATGAAATACCATATTCAGAATTATATACAAACATAACAGGAGGAGAAACAACAATAGGAGAAATATATGATGATAGTATGATAGGACAAGAAGTAAATTATACAGCAAATGAACAAAGTGAATGGATAATATTTGGAAAAGACTCAAGTGGAAATATACTTTTAACAACAAAGACACCAATAGCAGATGGATTTAATTTAACAGTAGGTCCAAAAAGTTGGTTAACATATGAAGAAGATTTAAAACAAGAATGTTCAGGATATGGAGGGACAATAAAAGATAAACAAGTAACATCAAGAAGTATAACAATGGAAGATATAAATTATGTAACAGGATTTGATGTAGATAGCTTAAATTTTGACACATATACATTTGGAACAGAGCTGGATTATGCAAATAAAAAAGTAGATTATTATTTTCCAAGTGAAGAAAAAGATGAAGATGAAGAAGAAAATGACTATTGGAAAAAGGCAACAACAGAAGCAGAAGCACAACAATTTGAAAATAATTGGTATTACTATTATCAAGATGGAGATAGCATCTTATATGGATATTCAGGTGGAAATGATTTAGATGCAACAAGTATGATAAACGTTGACAGATTTAAATATATAATTGGAGAAGATGGAAGTTATGAATATCTAGTCGCTTCTCGTTCAGTCGGTGTGTACTCTGGCAATGCTTACTTCTGTGTGGCTCGCGTGGGTATTAGCGGGGTGAATGCGCGCGGCTATGGCTTGTGCTATTCGGATTCTGGTGAAGGCGGTGATGATGAAGGCGACTATGGTTTGCTTGGTATCCGCCCAATAGTAGTTCTACCATCTGATATCGAAGTAGAAGAAAATGAAAGTGGACAATGGGATATTGCATATTAATGCATAAAAATATAAAAAGAGGAGGAAAATTTGAACAAAATATAAATCAGGGAGGCCTTTGGACTCCCCGAGAATACGCGAGGAAATATGGGGATAATAGATACGGTAAAAGATATAAAAAGAGTAACAATTCATGATATAGTCATGATAAAAATTGGAAAGTTTGTATACACATATGGAAAAGATGCATGTATAATTTCGTATATATTTAAGTATAAAATAAAATTGGTGCAAAATAACATATATGTTTCAGCTTTTCCAAGAAATAACTTAAACAAAATAATGGCAACACTTGAAAACAAAAAAATCAACTATATAGTTTTAGATAGAAGAAACTCATATAGAACTGATGAAAAAAGCGATAATAAAAATTTAAACAATTATAATAAGTATCTAAATAAAGCAATAACATATGTTAAAAGAAAGAGAAAAATAGATAATATTTATAACATTTTACTAAAAGAAATTGAAAGTGACAAAATTGAAGAAATAATCAAATTAATTAGAAAGGTATTAAATGAAAGAGGAAAAATTTAAAGTAATTCAATATATAAGGGAATTAATAATAAATATTGATAAAAATTTAGATAATTTTCCTAAAAAAGATATAGAATTAAAAAACAGAATTAGAACTAATAGTTATGACTTATTAGAACTAGTGTATGAAGCAAATTCAACCAGAGAAAAAGAAAGAAAATTAGAAATATTAGACAAAACAATTGCAAAATTGAAAGTAATAGATTTCTTAATTAATATATGCTTTGATAAACAAATTATAAATAATAAAAGATATTTGAAATTTGGAGAAAAAATAGATGACATATCAAAATTTACTATTGGTTGGATAAAATCAATTTAGGGCATATATGTCAGGTAGTCGCTTCTCGTTCAGTCAATGTGAACTCTAACAATGCAAACTTCAATGTGGCTAACGTAGGTAATAGCGAAGTGAACACGAACAACTATAACTTGTGCAATTCGAATTCTGATGGAGGCAATGATAATGAAGACGACAATGGTTCGCTTGGTATCCGCCCATAGCTTCTACAAACTGTGGTTATATAAATAAAGTTTATATAAGAGATAATGTAGAAACAGTATATGTCCTTTAGTATGAATAATACTATAAAGGAAAATAGATAAGTATACTTGTTAGTAATTTTATAAATGAAGAGGAGTAGATTTTAAAACTATTTTAAGCAGTAAATATATTACTGCTTTTTTGATAGATGAGAGGTGAAAATGAAAAAAAAGAATAATTTATATGAAAATATATGTGTAATTAAAAATATAGAAGAAGCATTTAACGAAGTATGTAGAAATACAAAAAATAAAAGGAAAGTAGAATTATTTAGAGAATATAAATGCTTATATATATCTAGAATTTATAATATATTAAAAGCAAGAAAATATGTACCAGGAAAATACAATGTTTTTACAATTTATGAACCAAAGCAAAGAACTATTATAAGTCAAAACATGCAAGATAAAGTTATAAATCACTTAGTAACAAGGCAAATTCTATATCCAGCAATATTACCATGCTTAATAAATGAAAATGTAGCAAGTAGAGAAAATATGGGAACAAGAAAGGGATTAGAATATTATTATAAATACATAAGAAATTGTACCATAAAATACGACAAATTTTATGTTTTAAAATGTGATATAAGTAAATATTTTGCTAACATAGACCATGAAATATTGAAAGTAAAAATTAGAAAAAAGATTAAAGACAAAGAAGCCTTAAAAATCATTGATGATATAATAGATAGTTATGAAATAGGATTAGGAATAGGAAATATGACATCACAATGTTTGGCAATTTTTTATTTAAATGATATGGACCATTATATAAAAGAAGTTCTAAAAATAAAATATTATGTGAGATACCAAGATGATTTCTTATTATTTCACGAATCTAAGCAGTATTTACAAGAATGTTTAGAAAAATTAAGAAAATTTTTAAAAAATGAAAAATTAGAATTAAATAAGAAAACAAGGATATATTCAAGTAAGGAAAAGTTTATCTTTTTAGGCAGAAAAAATAATAGAAATTATGCAAATTATAGAAGAATAAAAGGAAAAATTAAAAAGAAATACTATTTATTTAAAAAGGGAAAAACAAATTTATATTCATTAATGTCTAGTATAAATAGTTTTTATACATTAGATAAAAAGTATACTGACAACTGCTTAAAAAACTTACAAACGTAAATTAACATAACCCATTGCAAAACCTTCATTTTTATGTTACAATAGAAGATAACATTTAAAAATGGAGGTTTTTTTAATGGAAAAATTAATTTGTTTCAATAAATTCTATCTAGACAAAGAAAAAGACATAATCGTAAATCTATACAAATCAAACACTGATGAATTAACATATATCTTAGAAACTCCAAACCATAACACAGGAAACCTAATAACAAATCTTGCAAAAATATGCAATGTAGAAACAATAAAAAACGAGAACGACATGAAAATAATAAAAGGAGTTATTCCTGCAAGTATTAATGGAGATAATGAAGAAGTATATATTTTTAGATTAGGTGGAATTAAAATTGCAAACATATATGAAGATAAAATAGAAATAAAAGCAAAAATTCCAGCCATCATAAAAACCCTAATGTCACAAACAAAAAACTATAAATTACCAATAGAAAAAAGCATAGTAAAAACATATATACTAAAAAAATCAAAATTTAGAACAGACTTGCATACACATATGAATGCAAACCTATCACCAGATTGTTTAATTGCATTAGGAATTGTGCATCAAATAAAATATCCATTGTATTACATCAAAAAAATAAACTTAAAATTAACAAAAAAACAAGAAGAAAAAATATATAAACAAAGAGAAAAAGTAGAAAAACAATTTGAAAATTGTGAACTTACAGGAAAATATCTAACAAGAAAAATAGATGATAATACATATATAAACTTTGCAGACTTAATATTAAATAACGAAAATGCACAATATAATATTGAAAAAATAAGAACAAGTTTAGCAATAATGAAAGATGGACAAGCAGTTTTCACAAATCTTGAAAAATGCTATATTTATAGATATGTATTTGCAAAAGGAGTATCAATAGAAGAAAAAGAAAAAATTAAATTAAAACAAGAACTAATTGAAAAAATACCTGAAAAAGACATAAAAGAAATGGTATTTAAAATGTTAGAAGACAAAAGCAAAACAAGTCTATATAAAAATAACACATTAAGACAAGATAAATTCCTATGGATTGCAAGAGAATATCAAAAACAAGGAATAAAATATGTAGAAATAGCAGATACAGACCTTTCAAAAAATAGTGAAAGAGCAATAAAATTACTAGAAGAAGTACATGAAATATTTCCACAAATAGAAAAAGAAACAGGAGTAAAAATAAGATTCCTATTTGCCATAAGAAGAATACCATTAACAATAATAAAAGACCAAAAAACAAGTAATACATACTTAAAAGAAAATATAAATTTACTTAAAGCAGTAGCAAAAAGTCCATATGTTGTAGGAAGTGACTTCATAGGTGAAGAAATAAATGATATTTCAGATTTAAAACCAGTAATAAAAGAATTAGTTAAATACGTAAATAACAAAGATAAAAACTTCACAATAAGAATACATGCAGGAGAAAATGACAGCTTAAGAGATAATGTTAGAAAATCAATTTTATGTGTAAAAGAAGCATTAGAAAAAAATCAAAAAATGCCACAAGTAAGAATAGGTCATGGACTATATACTGAAAACTTAGAAACAGAAGCTGGAAAAGACCTAATGAAACTAATTAAAGAAAATGGAGTAATAATAGAATTTCAATTAACATCAAATATAAGACTAAACAATTTAAGTGATTTAACAAATCATCCAATAAAAACATTTTTAAAAAACGGAATAAAATGTGTACAAGGAACAGATGGATGTGGATTTTATGGAACAGATACATTTGATGAACAACTAGCACTGCACAATTTACTAGGACTAACAGATGAAAATTTTGCTAAAATGAGAAAAGTAGAAGATGAAGTAATTGAAAAAAGTGAAAAATATTTCAAAGAAAAAAGTAAAACATTCAAAGGATTTTTAGGAAACAAAACAATAAAAGAGGCAGTCTTAGAATTAGAAGAAAAAAATACAAAAGAGACAGAAGATTTAGAAGAATTAAGACTAACAAATAATCTAGAAACAGAAAAAGAATTAAAACAAAAAATTAAAAATCTTCCAACAGACAAAGTCCCAGTAATAATTGCAGGAGGAAGTTTTAATACAAAAGGAAGAGAAACAATACCAACAAAAGAAGGAATAGAAATATTAAGAGAATTGATAAAAAATGTGGATAATAACAACATTTACTTTGTTGTAGGACACAAAATGCAAGGATATGAAAAAGCAATAGTTGATATATCAAAAGAACTAAACAAAAAATTTGAAATAGATGCAATAGTTCCAAAAACAGTTACAGAAAAAGTAAAAAATAGACTACTAGATGAAAATATAGATGGAATTTGCATTTCACCAGAAACAGAAGAATTAGGAATATATAAAAGTTTTAACTATGAAATATTTGAAAGAAGAAAATCAGTAGTAATTGCATTTGATGGAAACTCACCAGTATCAAATCTAGTACAAGAAGCAAAAAACGGAAAAGGAAAATCTAAAATATATGTAAATCAAGAAAACCAATTATTAAAAGAAAAAGCAAATTCACTAGAAGGATATGTAATACCATTTGAAATGCAAGAAAACATCGTAGAAAAAATACTAAAAGACAATCCAGAAATAAGACAGGGATTTAGGGACGGGGCTTAAAATCCTTGTTTTTTTCAGTTTTTTAGAAAAAAATTCCAATAAAAAAACAAATAAAATAAAAATTTTTTCACATAATAAAAATATAAAAAAATTTAAAAGGAGGAAAAAAAGTGAAAAAATTTTTAAGTATAATAATGATAATAGCAGTATTATCAATGACAATATTTATTGGACAAGTAAATGCACAGTCAGTGCCATTAAATTCAGTTACATTAGATACAAATAAATCAACAGTACATCCAGGAGAAACAATTACATTAACAATAAATTTTGGGACAGATTTAGGAGCATATACATTTGACATAGCATATGATAATAATCTATTAGAATATGTAAGTGCAGAAGGTGGAACACCAAGTGATAATGGAACAAGAGTAAGAGTAACATTTTATGATTCAACAGGAGGAACAGCACCAAGAACAAATATGAGTGTTACATTTAAAGCAAAAGAAGGAATTATAACATCAAACCCAACAGACTTATCAGTTACAGCAGAAGGGCTTGCAAATGCAGATGCATCACAACAATATGATGATATAGGAATACCAATAACAAAAAATATAGTTGTAGAACCTATATACCAAGACTATAACATTGAATTAACATATGCAGGAGATGTAATAGTAAATCAAGAAAAAGAAATGATATTAAAAATATCATCTAGCTTAGGAAAAAACTATGAACATGCAAGAATAATAGCAGAAGCAACAACACCAAGTGGAGGACAAGTAACATTAAAAGGAACAGATGAACAACAATTGGAACATGACATCATCCAAAGTGGATGGGGAGATGCATCAGGATATGAAATAGGAGGACAAAATGTAGAAAAAGTTTTATCACTTAGAGGAAACTTTACAAAAGCAGGAGCATACACAATAAAAATAATATTAATAGATAGAGATTCATCAGATGCAGAAATAGTAAGTAAAACATTTAGTATAACAGCATTAGATGAACAAACAGGAAATGGTAATACAGATATAGGAAATGGTACAGAAGGTACAATAGAAGAAAATGAAAATCTACCAATGGAAGAAGAAACACAAAATGAACAACAAGAAAATTTACCTGAAATCTTACCTAAAACAGGTAGAAATATATTTATTCCAATAATTGTAGCAATAATTGCAATAGTAAGTACAATTGCAGTATTAAAAAAGAAAAATATAAAATAAAAATTATAAAAAGTATTTTATTTTTTATGCAGTAACAATTCGGGGGGACCAACAAGCTACAGTCTGTTTTATATATTTTTATACTAGTATAATAATTTATTTTACAGACTGTGTGATGTTGGGAGTTACAAATAAAAAATAAAATACTTTTTTAAATATTAATATATTAATTTATATTGAAAGGATAATATAAAAATGTATAAGACTAAAGCAAAAAAATCAAAATATATAATAATTATTTTGATTTTATCAATACTCTTTTTTATATTATTCAATATACAAAATGAAGAAAGTAGAAAACAAGAAATAACAATAGAAAAAGTAAATTCAAAAATATATGAAAATCAAATAAATAATAATACAGAAGAACAATCCACAAAAGATGCAAAAACTGTGGAAAAAGAAACAATAGAAACAGAATTTAGGGGATATAAAGTAGCAAGCAAAATATATATTCCAAAAATAAGTTTAGAAACATATGTATTAGAACAATATAGTACACAAGCTCTGCTCACATCAGTAACCAAATTTTATGGAGCAAATCCAAACCAAATTGGGAACTTTTGTGTAGCAGGACATAATTATGGACCAGCAAATATGTTCCAAAATTTAAAAAAACTAAATATAAATGATGAAATCTATTTAACCGACATCGAAGGAAACAAAATGAAATATATAATATATGATACTTATACAGTATTACCAAATGATACAAAATGTTTATCACAAAAGACAAATGGAAAGATTGAATTAACATTAATAACATGTACATTTGATTCACAAAAAAGAATAATCATTAAAGCAAGAGCAGAATAGGAAACAACGTAAAATGAATATGAAATATAAAAATAATTACAAATCATATAAAATAAAAATCAAGAAAAATGGAGATATCGAGAGATAATCTGTTTATAAAGATAGGAGTATTTTCAAATGAACATAAATAACAAAATAAGTAAAGTAATTACTTTATTAATAATATTTTTTGCAATTATACTATTAAATAAAAAAACAGAAGCAGCATACACAGTAAATGGAATAGAAAACTTCCCAGATAGCTATAAACCATATTTAGAAGTATTAAAAAGTAAACATCCAGACTGGAACTTCACAGCACTATATACAGAACTAGACTGGAAATATGTAATAGACAATGAAAACATATTTGGAAAAAACTTAGTACCAAAATCATATACAGATGAATGGAAAAATACCAAACCAGGAGAATACAATGTAGAAGTAGATTCAGGATGGGTGGATTCTTCAAGAAAATCAGTAGAATATGCAATGGATGTAAGAAATTTTTTAAATGAAGTAAGAATATTTCAATTTGAAGGTTTATCATATGTAGAAAATGCAAATCAATTAAATACAATTGAAAAAATATTATATGGAACAGAATTCTATAACACGACAGTTAGCTATATAAATACAAATGGACAAACAATAACAATGAAAGAAAAATATGCAGACTTAATTTTAAGAGCTGCTAAAATCTCAAAAGTTAGCTCATATCATCTAGCATCAAGAATAAAACAAGAAGTAGGACCATTTTTATCACATTCATCAATTAGTGGAAAAGTACCAGGTTATGAAGCACTATATAATTTCTATAACATAGGAGCAACAAGTTCATCTGAGCCAATGGGAGCAATAATAAATGGGTTAAAATATGCAAGAGATGGAAATGGAGCAAATGAAGCAACAAAAACAAAATATCAAATACCATGGAACACAAAAGAAAGAGCAATAACAGGGGGAGGAATATTTATTGGCTCAAGTTATATAAATATAGGACAAGATACAATTTATTTGCAAAAATTTCATGTAGTAGATAATAGAGGTGGAGAACTATTTTGGCATCAGTATATGACAAATGTATTAGCACCATATAGTGAATCAAACATCATATATAAAGGATATGCAAATAGTAATTTATTAGAAACAGACATGACATTTGTAATCCCTATATATGACAACATGCCAGAACTTCCATGTAAAAGACCAAGTATTCTAGATAGTGATTATATTCAAGACAACACAAGAGTATATGCAGATGTAACAGGAACATTAAATATAAGAAGTGGACCAGGAACAACATATGAAACAATAACAACAGTAACAAATAAAGACATAATGACAAGAATAGAAAAAGGAATACAAAATGGTGAACTTTGGGATAGAGTTGTATTAGAAAATGGAATTGTTGGATATGCTTTTCAAAACTATTTAAAAGAATTGCCTGAAGCTCAAGTAAGTCAAATTAATTTAAATATTGATAATACAACTATAAATAAAAATGAAACAGCAAAATTACAAGTAGAAATATTACCAGAAGAAGCAAAAGATCAAAAAATAACATTTTCATCTAGTAATCCAAATATAATAAATGTAGATGAAAATGGAAATGTATTTGCAATAAGTGCAGGAACAGCAACAATAACAGCAAAAGCACCAAATGGAGTTACAGCATCTATTGAATTAAATGTATATTCAAAAGTAGAAGATGTAAAATTAGATATTGATAGTCTAATATTACAAGAAAGAGAAACATATAATCTAAATGCAACAATATATCCAGAAGATGCAAGTAATAAAAAAATAAATTATAAAACAGAAAATGCAGAAATTGCAACAATAAGTGAAGAAGGAAAAATAACAGCAATAAAAGAAGGAACAACAAAAATAATAATAACACCAGATGATAATAATCAAATTCAAAAAGATGTAGAAATAAAAGTTATAAAAAAATTAACAGAAGAAGAATTAAAATTCGATGAAAGCTTAAAAATTCAAGGAAATATAATAAGTGGATTTGATTACAAAAATATGACTGTAGATAATATAAAAAAATATGTAACAACAAAATATGAAATACAAATAGAAAACCATAAAGGAGAAAAAATAGAAAAAAATCAATTAGTTGGAACAGGTTCAAAAATTAAAATAATAAATGACAACCAAGAAATAATAGCACAATATACAATAGTACTATATGGAGATATAAATGGAGATGGGAAAATAAATAGTGTAGACCTATTAGTATTACAAAGACATATTTTAGAAATAGAAAAAATAGAAGAAATATTCCAAAAAGCAGGAAATATAAACAAAAATGGAAAAAAACCAACATCAGTAGACTTACTACTAATACAAAGACACATTTTAGAATTACAAATAATAAAACAAAGGGATTAGAAAGGAAAAGAAAATGAAAAGAATATTAACATTTATTATATTATTTATCCTCATAATAATAAACATTCCTATTTATAGCCTAGCAGAAGATAATTTAAAAATAAATGCAGATAAAGAAAACATTAATGTAAATGAAACTTTTAAAATATATGTAAATATAGGAAATATAAATGTTGCATCATATACTTTAAATATATATTTTGATAACACAAAAGTAGAGTATATATCTGGAAGCGATAATACTAATGTAATAAATAATAGAATAATAAATATTTGGTATGATGAAACAGGAGGTAAAAATACTAAAAATAATCAAGAAATAGCAGTTTTCGAATTTAAAGCAAAAGAACTAGGAACTACAACATTTTACCTAAATTCACAATTTTTCGATAGTAATGGAAATGAAATAAAAACTAATAATGCATACAAAAGTATAAACATTATAAATCAAGAAAATGATAATATGAAAACAAGCACTAATCTAACACAAAACACTAATTCTTTATTAAAAATTATGAGATTAGATAAAGAAGGAATAACTCCAGAATTTTCCCCTGACATAAATGAATACTATTTTACAACAGATTTAAGTACAAATAGTTTAAATATAACAGCAATTCCAGAAGCAGAAAATAGCAAAGTATCAATTACAGGGAATGAAAATTTGAAAGAGGGATTAAATAAAATATTGATAGAAGTAACATCAAGTGATAATACAAGCAAATCAGTATATATAATAAATGTTACAAAAACAGATAATAAAGATGCAGCAAATGCCAATTTAGAAACATTAGCGATTGAAAATGTGAATTTAGAACCAATATTTGAAACAACTATTTTAAATTATAAAGCAAGTGTAGCAAATGATATAGAGAATATTAATGTATTTGCTGTACCTGAAAAAATAGAAGGAAAAGTAGAAATAACAGGCAATACTAAAATAAAAGAGGGAGATAATAATGTAATAATTAAAGTAGTAGCTCCAAATGGATACACATATAAAAATTATATAATAAATGTATATAAAAGAACAAAAGAAGAGGATGTTAAATTAGAAGAAGAACAGAAAGCAAACAAAGAACAATTAAATGAGATTTTAGAAGAAAAAGGGATTGAGTTCTTAAGCAATGGTGAAATGGTAGAAAATAATGAAGAAATCTCAAATAGTAAAAGAAATAATAAAATAATAATTTTATTAATAATTAGCTTGATAATAATTATTAGTATTGGGATTTTCATGATATATAAATTAAAAACTAAAAAGTCATCTAAATAAAAGTTTTAATAATTTAATTACTTTAAAATTACCCGAGAACAAAAAATAAACCGTTGATATATAAGCATTTCAACGGTTTATTTGGTGCACCAGGAGGGATTCGAACCCCCGACCTTCCGGTTCGTAG
>CALXXH010000006.1 GCA_944392635.1 uncultured Clostridia bacterium
ATTACTCTTCCAACTGAGATTGATGCTTTATCTTCATTTATACTTTTAGCTAATTTTCTTCCATAAATTATTGAAAGCAGTCTTGAAAAGTTTATTCCTATTAAGTAATCTTCCTTTGCTCTTAAATATGCACTATCAGCCAAACTATCATATTCAGTTAATGATTTTGCTTCTCTTATTCCTCTTAATATTTCTTCTTCTGTTTGTGAATCTATCCAAACTCTTTTCATTTTTGCTTTTGGATTTGGTTTTGCCATCATGAATACTAGTCTTTGTATATACTCTCCTTCACGCCCTGAGTCTCCTGCATTATATATTTCTTCTATATCATCTCTTTGCATTAATTCTTTTACTATATTAAATTGGTTTGCAACATTTGGAATTATTTCATATTTCCATTCTTCTGGTATAAATGGAAGTGTATCTAATCTCCAAAATTTCAATTTCTCATCATATTTTTCTGGATAACTCATTGTTACTAAATGTCCAACACACCATGTTATTATCCATTCATTTGACTCTAAATATCCGTTTTTTCTATTTGTTGTAATTTTTAATGCTTTTGCAAATTCCATTGCTACTGATGGCTTTTCTGTGATTAATAGTTTTTTGCCCATTATCATCTTTCCTTTTGAATTTTATTTTCTATATATTTATTTGCAATTTTTCTTATTTCTTCAAATTCTTCTTTTACTTTTGTATTTTCTATTTCAAATTTGTCCATTATCTTATTTATATAGTCATTTTCTTTTGTTATTTTAAAGCTTTCTATATAGTTTATATCATATATAAATGAGATGATTCCTATAGCCTTATCTAATTCTGTTATTTTATCTTGATTTAATATTGATTTTTCATCTTTGAAATCTTTTAATACCTTTTGTGATATTCCATCTTGTACTTTTATTTTATCTTTCCAAAACATTGCTATTGCTTCATATAATATGTCTAATTTATCACTGTCTCTAATTATTTTACAAAATAGTATTGTTTTTTGTTCAAGATTTTCTTCTATTTCATATTTGTTATGATTGAATATTGCTGTTTTAATAATTTTATCATATTGGCTATTTTCAATGTATTTTCTTATATATTCATTATTCTCTAAAATTTTAACTCCGAGTTCTCCATGGTCTATACTATATATATCATCATAAGTTTTATATATAGTTTGTTGTTCAAATCTACCTATATCATGTAATAATCCTATTAATTCAGCTAATTCTATTTCTTCTTGTTCTAGATTTAAACTTTTAGCTATTTTCTTACTAATTTTGGCTACTCTATAGCTATGTCCTACTTTTCTTGCAATTTCTGGATTGTTTAAATTATATTTACTTATATATTTTTCAAATTCTTTTTTTGCTTTTTCTAAATCTATCATTTTATTCTCCCAATACTTTTATATTTTCTCATTTATGAATTCTATCATTTTTCTTTTTGTATTTCAAGTTTAATATTTTATGAACTTTTCCTAGAAAACAATTGAAACTTCAGCATTTTTGTTATATAATACGGTTTATATATAAATAGAAATATATGAAAGGGGCTTTAATATGGGCTATAATTTTACAGAGATTGAAAAAAAATGGCAAAATTATTGGGATGAACATAAAACTTTTTATACTGATGTATGGGATTTTTCAAAGCCTAAATTTTACGCTTTAGATATGTTTCCATATCCATCAGGTCAAGGTCTTCATGTTGGACATCCAGAAGGTTATACTGCAACAGATATAATGTCTAGAATGAGAAGAATGCAAGGATATAATGTTTTACATCCAATGGGATGGGATGCTTTTGGACTTCCAGCTGAACAATATGCAATTAAAACTGGAAATCATCCAGCAGGTTTTACTAAAGCTAATATTGCTACTTTTAAAAAGCAATTAAAGATGCTTGGTTTTTCTTTTGATTGGGATAAAGAAATTTCTACTTGTGACCCTGATTATTATAAATGGACACAATGGATTTTTAAACAATTATATAAAGATGGCTTAGCTAAGCTTATTGAAATGCCTGTTAACTGGTGTGAAGGTTTGGGTTGTGTTCTTTCAAATGATGAGGTTATCAATGGAAGAAGTGAAAGAGGAGATTTTCCTGTTGTTCGTAAGAATATGAAGCAATGGGTTTTAGATATTCCAGAATATGCAGAAATTTTGTTAAATGGTTTGGATGAAATAGATTGGCCAGAGTCAACAAAAGAAATTCAAAGAAATTGGATTGGAAAATCTGAAGGTGCAGAAGTTATATTTAAGGTTGCAGGTTTTGATGATGTAGATTTTACTGTATTTACTACAAGACCAGATACTTTATTTGGAGCTACATATTGTGTACTTGCTCCTGAACTTGATTTGGTAGATAAGATTACTACTGATGAACAAAAAGATGCAGTTGAAAAGTATAAGATAGAGGCTGCTTGTAAATCAGATTTAGAAAGAACTGAGCTTAATAAAGATAAAACTGGTGTGTTTACTGGAAGCTATGCAATTAACCCTGTAAATGGTAAAAAGATTCCTATTTGGATTTCTGATTATGTACTTTCTACATATGGTACAGGTGCAATTATGGCTGTTCCTGCTCATGACCAAAGAGATTATGAATTTGCAAGTAAGTTTGGTATTGAAATAGTTCCTGTATTAGAAGGTGGAGATATTTCAAAAGAAGCTTTTACTGGTGATGGATTACATATTAATTCTGATTTCCTTGATGGTTTGGATAAGGAATCTGGTATTAATAAGATGATTGAATACCTTGAAGATAACAATGTTGGAAAGAAAAAGGTTAATTATAAGTTACGTGAATGGATATTTGCAAGACAACGTTATTGGGGAGAACCAATTCCTATTGTTTACTTAGATGATGAAATGAGAGCTTTAGCAGATAGTGATTTACCTTTGGTTCTACCAGAACTTGAAGATTATGCTCCTTCAAAAACTGGTGCATCACCTTTAGATAAAGCAACTGATTGGGTAAATACTACCTTTGATGGAAAACCTGCTAAAAGGGAAACAAGTACAATGCCTGGTTCTGCTGGTTCTAGTTGGTATTTCTTAAGATATATTGATCCTAAAAATGAAGATGAATTTGCAAATAAGGAATTACTAGAACATTGGTTGCCTGTTGATTTATATGTTGGTGGACCTGAACATGCTGTTGGACATTTATTATATTCAAGATTTTGGAATAATTATTTATATAATAAAGGTCTTGTACCTGTTAAAGAACCTTTTGCAAAACTTCGCCATCAAGGTATGATTTTAGGTACTAATGGAGAAAAAATGAGTAAGTCTAAGGGTAATGTTATTAATCCTGATGATATGGTTAAACAATATGGTGCAGATAGTTTAAGATTATATGAAATGTTTATGGGACCAATTGATGCTGTTAAACCTTGGGATGTTAATGGTATTGAGGGAACAAAGAAATTTTTAGACCGTGTTTGGAGATTATATGTTGAATCTGGTAAAATAAAGGATGCTCCAAATAAAAATCTAGAAAGAGATTATCATTTTACTGTTAAAAAGGTTACTAATGATTATGAAAATATGAACTTTAATACAGCTATTTCTCAAATGATGATCTTTATAAACAATACATATAAAGAAGATGTTTTTCCATTAGAATATGCTGAAGGATTTTTGAAATTGTTAAATCCTGTTGCACCACATATTACAGAGGAATTGTGGAGCATCTTAGGTCATGATAATACTATAGCTTATGAAAATTGGCCAACTTATGATGAATCAAAAACTATTAATGATGAAATAACTTTACCAATTCAGTTTAATGGTAAATTAAAAGCTACTATTCAAATTTCTTTGGATGAAGATGAATCTGTTGTTAAACAAAAGGTTCATGAAGCGATTGATTCTAAATTAGATGGTAAAAATATTGTTAAAGAAATTTATGTAAAAAATAAGATATATAATATTGTTGTGAAATAATTGTTTTTACAAAATAGCCTATTTAAATTATTTTTAAGTAGGCTATTTTATTCTCCATTTATTTTTTGATTGATATAATAAAAGCCCTCATCATAATTTTCTAAATGTCTTTCACAGTCTTGAATTCTTTTTTCGTTTGTTTCTATTTTATCTGTATGCATAGTGAATGTTTCAAATAAGATTTTGATGTTATCTCCATAGTCTTTTTCCATTACAGCAATTGATTGACTCATTCTTCTTGTGTCTTTTTTGATTTCTACTAATTCTTTTTCTTGTATTCTTTTTATTGAATTTTGCATTTTTATCATTTCTCTTTTGATGTTTGGTAGTTCAATTTCTCTAATTTCTGTTACTACTTCATTTGTTTTTGTTATTTCATTTTTTATACTTGGTATTTCTTTTTCTTGAATTTCAGTTATTACTTCATTCATTCTTGTAATTTCATTTTTCATGCTAGGCAATTCTTTTTCACGAATTTCAATTATTGCTTTATTCATTCTTACAACTTCTGTATTTAATCTTGATATTTCATTCTTCATGCTTGGTATTTCTTTTTCTTGAATTTCAATTATTGCTTCATTTGTCTTTGTAATTTCATTTTTTATTTCTTTTGTTTGTTCATCGATTTTTCGATTTAGTTTTTCAATTGCTTGTAATATTTCAAGTTTATCATTTTGTTCCATATTTTCACCTCCTCGTTTTTTATATTATTGCAACTAGTTGTTTTGATATTATACATCCATATAACTCCCATGTCAAGAAAAACTTATAGACAAAATTCGACAAATTATTTTATATTCTTTTGTTTTCTTTTATTTTGTAACAAAAATGTAACTAATACTTAATATTTCTGAAATGCTATTTTTCATGCTTTTATTGTATAATTAAATGGAGAATATTTTAAGGAGTTTTATTAATGAGTATAGAAACAGATTTAAAGAAAGATGGAATTGAAGTAATTAAAAAATTAGATACATTACAAATTAATTCTATTGCAAATAGTATAGCAACTAAATTGTGTGAAACTTTTCCTGAATATAATTTAAATCGAAATGAACTTTTTATACGTTTATCTCGTTTAGATATGTATAGGGCAAAAATGCCTGAAGGAATGGCAGAAGCAAATTATTTTTACAAAAATACTTCTATATATTTTAATGAACATATACCAGATGATGATTTGGAAGAGTTTGCTATTCATGAATGTATTCATTATTTGCAAGAAGTAAAAGATAAAAGAAATTATTTAATTAGAATGGGGCTTTGTGATTATACAGAGTTTAAAATTTATGGTTTAGGTTTAAATGAAGCTGCTGTTCAATTAATGGCTTCTAAAGTAAATGGTATTCCAAAAGAGTATGTTAAATATTTTGGTATTAGTTTTGAAACTAATAGCCCTTCATATTATCCTTTGGAATGTTGTTTAGTAAATCAATTAGCATATTTAGTTGGTGAAGATGTTTTGTTTGAAAGTACTTTAAATAGTAATGATAATTTTAAACAAGCATTTGCAGACGCCACTTCTCCTAAAATTTTTATGGCTATTCAAAATGCTATTGATGAAATTCTATATCATGAAGAAGATATTATTAAATTAAATAATAAAATCGCAAATATAGATGATAGAAATAAAAAAGTTGATGGAATGTTAAAGAAAATAGATGAATTAAAAAGTGAAATTTCTCTTATTTTCTTTAGAACTCAAAATTTGATTATATCAAGTTATTTTGACAATAGCTTTGATAAAATTTCTAATCTAGAAGAAGTTGAAAATTATAGGAGAAAACTATATACTTTTAAAGATTATTTAGGTTCTAGTGAAGGTTATACATTTTTTAATGATTATTATGTTTCTAAAATGGAACAACTTGAACAAAAATATAATGCTCTTGAAAGTGGAGATTTATCACAAATTGAAAAAGCTATTAAAGTTATTTCTAAAAAAGAAAATATGTTTAGAAGATTTATTGCTGCAATTAAAAAATTATTATTTGGAGATGTTGGTTTTCAAGAAAAATCTTCAAATGATTAATTTATTGTAATTATATAATAATTTAATTAATATGTAGAAAAAATACAACCTAAGAGTAAATTGTACTTTTGGTTGTATTTTTTGTGTTATTTTTCTATATATTTCACTATCTCTTTTGCTGCTTCTCTTCCAGATTGAGCCGCCCATGCAACAGTTCCTTTTATTCCTGCTAAATCTCCACCTGAATATATCTTAGGATTTGATGTTTGATATTTTTCATTTATTAAAATATTTCCCCATTTGTTTAGTTCTAATCCTAATTTACTTACTATACCTGCTGGCTTTGAACCTAATGCCATTACAATATAGTCTATATCTTGTATATAATTACTATTTTCAATATTTACTGGAACTAATCTTGTTTCTCCTTCTTTTTGTACTAGTTCAGTTTTTATTAATTCCATTTTTTCTACTTTTCCATTACCTATAACTTTTACAACATTGTTTTGGAATAAGAATTCTATTCCTTCACTTATTGCTTCTTCTACTTCTTTATCTTCTGCTGGCATTTGTTCTCTTGCCCTTCTATATATTACTTTTACTTCTTTTGCTCCAAGTCTTTTAATTGTTCTTGCACAGTCCATTGCAACATTTCCTCCGCCTATTACTGCAACTTTTTTGCCATTATAGTCTGGATGTAAGTTGTATTCTAAAAGCTCATTTCCTCCATATACACCTTCTAGTTCTTCTCCTTCAATTTCCATTTTTGAAGAAACATTTGCTCCTATACTTAAGAATATTGCATCATATTCTTTTTCTAAATCTTCTAAATTTAAATTTTTTCCTAATTCTTGATTATATTCTACTTTAATTCCTAGTTCTAATATATTTTGTACTGTTTCCTCTACTATCTTTTTTGGTAATCTAAATTCAGGAATTCCATGGACTAATAATCCACCTAGATAGTCATATTTTTCAAAAATTGTTACTTGTATTCCACTTCTAGCTAAAAATGCACTACAAGTTAGACCTGCTGGTCCTCCACCAATTACTGCAACCTTTTTTGTTTTATTTTGTTTATTACTTTCTATTTCTTCTTGATAACATTCTAGTAAACTATGTTTTTCTTCTGTTATTGCCTTATCATATGAAAAAGCTTCAAGATCTCCTATTGAAACAGGTTCTCCTTTTATTCCTCTTACACATGCCCCTTGGCATTGTTTCATATGAGGACATATTCTTCCACATATACCTTGTAATACTGTTGTTTGTGACAATGTTTTATATGCTTCAAAGTATTTTTCTTCTTTTAAAAGTTTTATAAATTCTGGTATATTATTATTTAATGGGCATCCTTTTACTGAACATGGTTTTACTTTGCAATTTAGGCAATAATTTGCTTTTTCTTGTACTTCGTTTAAGTTTAACATTTGTATTTTCATTCCCTTCTCACATCTTTTATTACAATTCTATATTAATTATTTTCTAACTTGATAATTTTTTATATTATAGCAAATGATATATTTAGATATTTTGAAGTATATTGTGGGGATCTTTCTAGAAAATGTTTGAACGTATGTGAATTACATTTTCTTGAATGGGGATTACGGAAAAATATATAAATATATCATTTGCTTTATATATTAATTGTAATAATTTCTTATATATTTATACTAATTTTATTTTTATATGTCAATTATACTGACTTTTAGTTCAGTTACTATCTTTCTTCTTTTTCAGGTATTGGAATATATTTTCCTTCTTTATCCATTTCATATTTTTGTTTTGTATCTAAGTCAATATATTCTCTTTTTATTAAATATTTTACTTTTTGTTTTTTTCCTTTTCCTATGACTTTTGGTGTTTTTAGACGTTGTGGGAAATTTTCAGTTGTTGTATTTGCTAGATATTTTAGGTGTTCTAAATACATTGCTTGTTGAACACTTCCCTTTCTATTTATTTGTATATCTTCGATTTGTTTTTTTACATTTTGGCTCATTGGTATTAATGCTGGTGTTTTTATTATTTCCCCTAATCTTCTAAAGTCTTCATTTCCTTTGTATATAGGGACTATATTTTGCATTTCATTTGCTTCTAGAAATTCTTTTAGGTAATCTTTTGGTATATGTATCCTTAATGGCATATTCAATCCTTCTATGTCAAATCCTAGTATTATAAAATTTCCTAAATTGTTATCTTCTTCTATATATCCCCAGTTTTGTATTGTGTCTCTTGTTATACAAGATTCTGTTAGTGCTAATACATTGGCATTTTTTCCTTTATATAGATTATTTACCATATTTTTTCCTGTCATATATCTATCTTCTATATCATATATTAAAATATTCATTGTGTTTGGAATTAATTTACTAAAATATTCGTTATATTCTTCTTGATATTCAGCTGCTACTTCTTTTATGTATGGTGTTATATCTATTTCTTCTACTTTTTCTTCTTGTCTTTTTTGATTTTTTAAATCTTCTTCCATTTTATCTACACAAATTTGAGAGATTTCTTTTAAAATTTCTGTTTTTGTTAATTCTATTTCTATATCATCATCCTCGATTTTTTGAAATGGAAAACTTTGATATTCTCCTTCATCTTGCAATATGTTTTCTACTAAATTTAAATCTTGCAATATGAATGTTGCATTGTTTATTCTTTCTATTTCTTTTGTTAATCTATTTTCCCAAAATGCATTCATAGCTATTAATGTTTTTATTGGTAGAGTTTCTAAAAAATCTTTATTAAAATATTCTTCTAAGTTTACGTTTTCTCCTTCTATTCCTATTTCTTCTAATCTTGTATTTTCTCTTTGTTCGTATGCTCTAAATAGTCCAAAATTTTTTATTATTGTTCCTATAACAAGTAAACCTTCTATATATTTTCTCCTTATGTTATCTGAAAATATATCCCTCATATCTTGAAATGTTTCATCTATTTTTTCTTCTTCTTTTCCTATCATTTTTGCTCTTGCTTCTAATTTTTCTATATCTTTTTTTGAAAGTGTATTTTGTGCTACCCTTTTCATGTCATCTCTTTTTTTGTATTCTTTTAAAACTCTATATTCTTTTTCTGAAATTGTATCTACAACCCCTCTATATAGATATAGAGTTTGTTTCATTAAAAATTCTTCATTTTTTTCGGTATTATCTCCTAAGTTACCTTTTTCTAATTGACTTGTTTCCATTTCTTTTATTCTATTATATATATCTTTTCTTTTTGAACGATTATATAATAATTCTTGATATGCATTTAATATATGAGCTTCATCTTCTGTAGGAACATTATATGATACTTTCATTAAACAATCTTTCAATATTTTTTGTATTGCTAATTCTGCCTTATATGCAATTTTACTTATTTCTTCATTTGAATTTTCTCCTAATTTTTCTCTTTCACTATATATTACAGAGCTTATACTTCTAAATATCATATTTATAGTATTTTTAATAGATTGTATTTCTTGATTAGATATTCTTTTGCTTGCTCTTTCTATCATTTTGTCAAATTTTTTTATTTTAATCACTACCTTCTTTTTTGTATTCTTCCATTACTAATTTTAAATCTTTAATAAAATCAATTTTCTTAGTTTCATCTCTTAATAGTGCTGCTGGATGCCATGTTGGCATATATTTTATGCCTTTCTTCTCTATCCACTTTCCTCTAGATGCCGTTATTCCATACTCTTGTCCTAATATGTTTTTTAGTGCAACACTTCCAAGTAATACTATTATCTTGGGTTTAACTAGAATAACTTGGTTTCTTAAGTAATTCATACAGCTATTAGCTTCATCTTGTTCTGGGTTTCTATTATTAGGTGGTCTACATTTTACTATATTTGCTATATATACTTCTTCTCTTTTTAATCCTATTGCTTGAAATGCAAGATTCATTAATTTTCCGGCTTTTCCTACAAAGGGTTCTCCTAGTCTATCCTCGTCTGCTCCTGGTCCTTCTCCAATTAACATTAAATCTGCATTTTTATTTCCAGTTCCAAAAACAATATTTTGTCTTCCTTTATATAATTTACATTTATTACAATTAATTATTGAATTTTCTAGTTCTTCCCATGTTTCAAACATTGTCGCAATTTGGGGACATTTCCGTTTGGACATTTTTGTCCATTTCAATCTTCCCCATCCTCCTTTTTTTATTTCTATTTAACACATTTTTCTAATAGCTCGATTTTTCTTGTTTTTGTTGTATCTATTCTTGCTTTTGTTCCTATTGGTATTACTGTTTTTGTTTCTGTATGTCCAAAGTTGTTTGATTTTATTATTGGAAAATTATATTCATTTCCTAAAACATCTAATACTATTTTTTCTAATGGTATCCCACTTTCATGTTCATAATTTCCTATCCATATTCCTTTTATTTTATCAAATACACCATTTTGTTTCATATAGTATAAGAAATTGCTTGCGAGTGATGGCATTGTTTCAAATCCTAATTCTTCTAAGAATAAAATTTTATCTGTGAAGTCTATTGAATATTTTCCTGTAACTAATCCTCTTGTTAGACTTAAGTTTCCTCCTATTACTTCTCCTTCTGCTATTCCTTCTTTTAAGTTTTCATATTTTTCTCCTTCTATTCCTAATTCTAAACTACCTTCCACAAATCTTTTGATTGCTTCATTATAGCTATAGTCTGTTTCATCTGTTGCTATTGTCTTAAAATTAGTTCCACTAAATGTTACAAGCTCAGTTTTTTGTGTTATCATGTTTGTTAGTGATGTTATATCACTATATCCACAAATTATTTTAGGATTATTTTTTATTAACTCATAATCTAAATATTCAAAAGTTGAGTTTGAATTTTGCCCACCTTTTGCACACCATATCATTTTTACTTCTTTATCTTTAAACATTTCATTTATATCATCTGCTTTTTCTTGTGGAGTACTGCTATATCCATTTGTGTTTGAAAATAGATTTTTTGAATATTTTACTTTAAAACCTGCTTCTTGGACTTTTTTCTTCGCTCTTTTTAATTCTTCAATATTATCTTCTATTATTGGGTTTGATGGTGCTACAACTCCTATTGTATCACCTATTTTTAGCTTTTCTGGAACTATCATTTTGATTTCTCCCTTCTATCATATTTTCTCGATTAATGCTATATTTAAACAATATTCTTGTTTTTCTACTCTATATGAATGTATTTTATTTGAATTACATACACTACATATTTTGCTATCTATGATATTTTCTTCTTTTAATCCTGCCTTTTTTAGTATGATTTTGTTTATTAAAACTGTATCTATATTCCATTTTTGATTTGGTATTTTTTCTTCTATTATTTCTTTTAATTGTTTTTTATCCAAATCCTTATATTCATTTTTAAACATGTCTTTTACATCTTTATCTACTTCAAAATGACATTTTCTTATACTTGGACATATGCAACATATTATATCTTCTGGATTGCAATTAAATTCATTTACCATTTTTTGAACTGTTTTTACAGATATTCTTTGCAGGGTTCCTCTCCAACCAGAATGAGTATTTGCAATTATATCTTTTACTGGGTCATAGAATAGTAATAAGATGCAATCTGCATTTGTTGTTTCTAAAATTAGATTTTTTTGTCCTGTAATTAGTCCATCTGTTTCTAAATATTCTTCACAGTTAAAATCAGGTTCATTTTCATTTATGTGTTTTTTAACTATTTTTACTTCATTTGTATGATCTTGAATAGGTTTTATTATTTTTTTATAATCCATACCTAGTTCTTTGCACAATTTTTCATATGATAAAATATTTTCATTATACTTTTCGTCTGTTACTATGTGTTTTCCTATTTTTGACACTCTAAAATCCCAGTCTGTTCCTAATGTATACACATGATTTATTTTGTCTTTATATTCTAAAAGTTTTCTAAACTGCAAATATTCAATTCCATTCTTTTTAACATGCACTACATTTTCATTTGACAAATCCATTCAAATCATTCCTTTTAATTTTTTATTTATATTTTATTATTTATATATCCATTTCTAAAAAGTTTACTTTTTAGCATTATAGATTGCGACACCAAGGTACAATAAATTTTTTATTATAACATTTTAGCAATTCTAAACTATATTAGCTATGAATTACTTTATTCTATTTTCAAAATCTTCAATTGAAATATTTTGAGGAATATAGTTATATTTATTATCTTTGTATTTTGGATTAAATCCACATATTGCTTTATATTCACAATATTCACATGGTGTTTTTCCTTTTTTATTATATGGTTTTATTTCAATATTTCCACTTAATATTTCTTCTCCTATTTGTTTTATTGTTAAATTTATATAGTCTTGTAAGATTTTAAATTCTTCTTTTGTTACACCATTTGTCCATTTTTGATTTACTCCTCCAGATGCTGTTATTGCTGCTGGTACTAATTTTGAGCTTCCAGAAGTTAGTGTATTGTCATTCATTTTTATTATTTTTACATCTGCAACTATTAAGCCTTTCATTTTAAAGTTTTTTTGTATCATTTCTTCTATTTTTTCTTCTGTGATTTTTTTGTCTGCTTTAATCATTTGTTCTAGTAGTGAAAAATAGAATATACCTGCTGGAATGATATCTTCTTCATTACATATTGCATCCATGTATGTTAATAGTTGTATTTGTAATCCTGCATATACTTCATTTAAATCTATATTTTTGCTTGAAGATTTATAGTCAATTATTCTTAAATATTTTCCATCTTCTTCATTTGCTGTATCAATTCTATCTATTTTTCCTGTAATTTCAATTCTTTTGCCATTTTCTAATTCTAATATTATTGGCTTGTATTTTCCTTTTTGACCAAATTCAACTTCTGTTCCTTCTATATTAAAATCGCTATGTATAATTGTTTGGATTATATATTTTAATGCTTTTGTTACAATTCTTTTTAATCTTCTTACCAACACTTTATATTTTACAGTTGCTGTGAACATATAGTTTTTGGCATCTTCTAGTTTTTCTTCTATTATTTTTGATATTAATTCAAATATATCATCTTCTTCTAGTTCTGCTAAGTTTATGTCTTTTTTTCTTGTTGTTTCAAAGAATTTATCTATTGTTTCATGCATGAAAGAACCTGTGTCAAATGTATGTATTTTTAATTCTTCTTTTTCTTTTAATTTTAATCCATATTGTAAATAATATGAAAATGGACAACTTCTATATTTTTCTAATCTTGAAATACTTGTATTTAAAGTGTTTCCATATAGTTTTTCTACATTTTCTTTTCTTAATTCTTGAGGTTGATTTGTATAAAAAAGTGCTTGTAGGTCTTTATCTAATATTTCTTCCCATTTATTTTGAGATTTATAGTATTGATATATTAAGTACCATATTTCATCTATTTTTTCTTTGTCTTTTAGTTTTGCTATGTTTTCTAATAATTCTTCATATGTAACTTTTGAATTTGCTATTTCATATTTTTTATTTACTACATCACTTTCTTCTTTTAACTTAGGAAATATTCTTTTTATTTTATTTATATAAATTGAAGGTCTTAGTGATTTTCCTTCTTTATCTGTTGAGCAATATGATATATATATATTATTTTCTGCTGTTGTAAATGCCTTATATATATTAAAGTTTTCTTCATATAAATTTTCAGTTGTTCCTTTTGCTATTTCTAGTCCTTTGTTTTTCAAGTATTCTCTGTCTTCATCATTGAAAAAGCCTTCATCTTTGTTTATACTTGGGAATTGTCCGTCATTTACTCCTATTAAGAAAACGGTTTTTACTTTGTGACTTCTTGAACGCTCAACATCTGCAAATGTTACTTGATCTTGTGTTCCTGGTATTCTTCCTAGTTCACTATTTTGCATTCCTACTTTTAATATTTTACTATATTTATCAAGTGTTATTTTGTCTTCTCCAAAGGCAAGTACGATTTCATCTAATATTTCAAGTATTGTTTTATAGCTTTGTATATATTCATCTGCAAGTTCTATTAGTCCTCGTTCTTGTAACTCATTTACTTTTATTTGTATTTTTTCTTCTATATTTTGATTGTTTAAAAATTCATATAGGCATTTGCTTATGTTTTTAGCAGTTTTTTCACTATCTATTTTTTTCTTTAAATCTAATAGTGGTTCTACAATTTCTTTTCTTAATTCATTTAATCTTTCAATTTCTTGTGTTTTATCCACATTTTCTTTTTCATGTGTGAATTCTTTTTTCCATTTGTTTTGTTTTATTCCCCATTTAGTGCAATAGTTCTCTAGTTTAAAAATCTCATCTTTTTCTATATCACAAAATCCTGATTTTAGATAGAAAAATATGCTTTCTGTTGTAAAGTTTTTATTTAATATTTCTATAATTGATAATATGTATTGTGTTATTATGTTTTGGTTTAAATCTCTTTTTTCATCAATAAATACTGGTATTTCATATTTTGAAAATATACTTCTTACTAATGAAGAATATTCATCTATATTTTTTGCAATTATTGCAATTTCTTTATATCTTAAATTTTCATCTCTTACTAGTTTTGTGATTTGCTTTGCTATTTGCTCTATTTCACTGTATGGATTTTGTGCTAGAAATAGCTGTATATTTTTTGTTTCTTCATTGTATTTGTTTATTTTTATATTGCTTATATTTTCACTTAGATGTTCTAATTCTTCTGTTTTAAATCTATATGTATTGTTTAAAAATACTGGTTCTTCTAGGTTAAATCCATTTTCTTTTACTAGGTTTAATATTTTTTTCAAAGTTTGTTTATTAGAATAAAATATGTCTGTGTCTGGATTTGTGTTAATATCTAGGTTATCTATACACATTGTTATATTTACTTGTTTTGCTTGTTCTATTAGTTTTCTTATAACTTCATACTCTTGACCTGTAAAACCTGCGAATTCATCTAGATATATTATGCTGTCTTTTATGATATTTGTTTGTTGTAAATTTTGACTTAAAATATTTAAAAGATCTGTGTCTTCTATGTATTTATTCTGTATTTGTTCTTCAAATTTTTCATAAATTAAAATCATGTCTAATAATTTTGATTTTAAATACATGTCTTCAGTATCATTTGTTTCATTTTTTAAATCTTCTATTCCTATTCCATGCTTTTTAAATTCTTTTATTGTATTCATACTTAATTCAATATTTTCATCTGTTTTACCTAAGAATTTTAATTCTTTTTTGTATTTATTTAATATTGAATAAATAATCATTGATTTCCCACATTTAGAAAGCTGCACTTTATTTGCTCCACCTATTTCGCTCATTACCATATATGCTAATCTGCTTAAGGTCGTTGCTTTTGCATTTATTACTGCATCTTTTTTTACACAATCTATTAATTTTCTTTCTGCCGTGAATGAAAATTGTTCTGGTGTTATTATATATATTTTTTCCTCTTTATCTACTGAATTAGCAATTTGTGAAAAGCAAAATTCGCTTTTTCCTGTACCTGGTTTTCCATATATAATTCTTAAGCCCATTTTTCACCTCCATGTCCGTTGAAGAAGTTTTAAGCTTCTCTTCTCCAATAAAATAGATATTGTTGTGCTAGTCCTGCTAAATCACCAAATTTTTCTTTTGCTATTTTCTCTATTTCTTTTTTGTTTACTTTTGTTTCATCTTGATTGTGAATGTACAAATCATTCATAACTCTTCTTACCCATACATCTATTGGGAATACTTCAAATCTTTTTAATGTTGAAAATAGCAATATACAATCTGCAACTTTTGGTCCTACTCCTGATAAGCTAAGTAATTGTTCTCTTACTTCCATTGTGTTTGGATTTTTTTGCATTTCTTCAAGATTTACTTTTTTATCTAATATCATATGTGTTGTTTCATATAGTCTTATATCTCTAAATCCTAAACCTAATTCTCTATATTCTTGTACTGTTACATCTTTTAATTCTTCTGCTGTTGGGAAGGTATAGTATTTATTTCCATTCCAATCAATTTCTTTTCCATATTTTTTTGATAGTCTTTCAATTATTCCTTTTATTCTTGGTATATTATTATTCGCAGAGATTATAAATGATATTATTGTTTCCCATAAATCTTGATTTAATATGCGTATACCTTTTCCATATTCAATACTTTTTTTCATGTTTTCATCTATTTTTGATAATTTATTTTTTATTTCTTCATAATTTCTATTTAAATCAAAATATTTTTCTACTGCCTTTTTTATATCTTCTTTACAAATTCCTTTAAATATTATCTCATTATTTGTTTTACTTACATTTAAAACATTTTCTTCAAAAACTCCTGTGTAACTTCCATCTTCTTGTTCATTCCATCTAAAGCATTGTCCACAGTCAAATATGTCTTTTAATTCAAATGTTTTTATATTTTTTATTATATATTTTTGTTCTTTCATTTTTTACTTCCTTTTTATTTTATTTCTATATTATTATACTATATTTTTTTGTTTTTTGGTAGGATTTTTTATATTTAATATATTCTGTCACAGAATGTCACAAAAGGAACGTTTCTGTTTGGACTTTTTGTCCATTTAAAAACGTCCCCCTTTGCTAGATTATTCTTTTTTAAATCCTAAACCAACGACTTCTCTTGAGTTTGTGATTATTATAAATGATTTTGGGTCTATTTTTTTTGCAATTAATTTTATTCTGTTTACATCTCCTCTTGATGCTGCACACATTAATATTAATTTGTCTTCATTTGTATACATTCCTTTCCCATATATTCCTGTTGCTCCTCTTTCTACTTTTTGTCCTATTTCTTTTGCTATTTCTTCTGTATGATTTGATATTATTAATAGCAATTTTGTAAAATCTATTCCTTCAAATAGAATGTCTATTATTTTTCCCATTATATATATTGCAATTGCAGAATACAGGCCTATTTCTATTTCTCTAAAAAATATTACATTTAATGCTATTATTCCTATGTCTATTAAAGTTATTACATTGCTTGGTCGAATGCTAGGTTTATATTCTTTGATTATAAAGCTTATTAAATCACTTCCTCCTGTTGATGAATTTGCTTTTAATAATATTGCTGTTCCTAGTCCTATTAATATTCCTCCATATATACATGCAAGTAATCTATCATTTGTTAAAAGCTCAAATTTGTCAAAGAAATCTATAAAATATGATAAACTTATTGTTCCTATTAATGACTTTACGAAAAAGCTTTTTCCTATTTTGAAGAATGAGAATAAAAACAATGGAATATTTATTAATAATATCATTGTTCCCATTGGAATTTTTAATAAATAATATGTTATTGTTGCAATTCCTGCAATTCCTCCTGATGATAATTGGTTTGGTAATAGAAATAGTGATATTCCTACTGCCATTATGCTAGATCCTATTATTGTTAATATTATTTCTATTATTATTTTGGGTATATTATATTTTTCTTCTATATGCATAAAAACCACCTTTTACCTTATTATTGGTAAATTGTGGTTTTTTATTCATTTATTTTTATTCTTCTAAGAAGTCATGATATGTTTTAGTAATTTCTATCTTTGATTTTCCTTGTTTTATGTTTTCATCTTGTTTTAATATTAAGTCTACGTCATATGTATCTTTTAGTTTTATTACATTTTCTTTTTTATGACCTATTACATTATTGCTATCTGCTGGGTTTACTGTTACTTCTACTTCTTTTACTTTTACATTTAATTTTTTGATTCTTGCAACTATTGCATCATACCATAAAGAAGATTCTACTAATTGTCTAAATGCTGGATGATATGGTCCTGCAACTACTTCACTTGTTTTTTCCTCTGGGTTTGTTATTTCATCTGTATTTTGAAGACCAACTCTTATTACATCCACTTTCTTTTTTACGAACATTTCTACTAGTTCTTTACAAGTTTCTACTGCTTGTACTAATGGTAATGGCTCATATTTTCCTTCTTTGTATTCTTCTTCTAGTTTTGTGTTTTTTATAACTAGTACTGGATATATTCTTACCATTTTAGGTTTTAACTTTATTAATGCTTTTGCTGTGTTTATTTCATCTATTTTTGTGCTTTCTGGCAGTCCTACCATCATTTGATGTCCTAATAAAAATCCATTTCTTCTTATTAATTTTGAGGCTTTTTTTACATCTTCAAATGTATGTCCTCTATTTGATCTTTTTAATATATAGTTATTGGCAGATTGTACACCTAGTTCTATTGTTTTTACTTTATATTTTTTTAATCTTTTTAATGTTTCTTTGTCTATTGCGTCTGGTCTTGTTGAAATTCTAATGCTTTCTACTTGTCCATTTTTTACATATTCATATGCAAGTTCTAATAATTCTTCTTGTTTTTCTACTTCTATTGCTGTGAAACTTCCTCCAAAAAAAGCTATTTCTATTTGTGCATCTTCGTTTTTTATATTTTTAAGGTAATCATCTATTATTTTTTTTGCTTCTTCTTTAGTCATATTTTTCTTTTGACCACTTATAGATTTTTGATTGCAGAATATACAATCATTTGGACAACCTAAGTGTGGTACAAATATTGGTATAATATATTGTTTTTTCATGTTTTACCTCTTTTCTATTTCATATTTTCTAATGCTTTTTTGGCAGCTTCCATATGTGCTTCTTTTTTACTTTTCCCCTTTCCTTTTGCTAGGACTTTTCCATTTAAACTTACTTGTGCTTCAAAGCTTTTATTATGGTCTGGTCCTATTTCTTTTGTAATTTCATATTCTATTTTTACATCTCCATGTTCTTGTAGTTTTTCTTGTAGTACTGTTTTATAGTCTTTATCTCCTACATGTTTTGTTGCAATTTCTATTTCATCTTTTAGGTTTTTAATTATGAATTTTTCTGCTTTGTCTAGTCCTCCATCTAAATACATTGCTGCAATTACTGCTTCTACGCTATCTGCAAGTATTGCTGGTCTATTTTTTCCTCCTGTTACTTGTTCTGATTTTCCAAGATACAAGAAATCACTAAAATTATGCTTTTGCGCTATTTTGTGCAAGCTTTTTTCACATACTACTGTAGCTCTAACTTTAGTCATTTCTCCTTCTTTTAGATTTGGATAGTTTTGATATAGGTATTTACTTGATATAAATTCTAAAATACTATCTCCTAGAAATTCTAGTTTTTCGTTGCTATCTACTTTTTTTTCATATGCATATGATGTATGTGTAAGTGCCTTTTTTAATAATTCTTTTTTTCTAAAGGTATAGCCTATTTCTTTTTCTAAATCTTCTAATTGCATATTGATTCTTCCCCCTTGCATTACTATTATATACTATTTTCTAAAATTTGCAAGTGTTTTGTAGAAAACGGGGATTGGGGACGGAGATTAAAATCCTTGTTTTAAGTTAAATCTTAATTAAACTATTAAAATAGTAAAAATAAAAATAGGAATTTTAAGCTCCGTCCCCTAATCCCTGTTCCAAAATTTTCTTGTTAAAATGTATGGACAGAACTAATTTGTTATTGTATAATAAATGTGTATTATTTTAAAAGTAGAAAGTGAGAAAAGTTATGGCAAAGGATAAGAACTCTTTTCCAAAAGAGGAACGTAATTTAATAGATGTTTTTAATGAATTACAAGAACTTCAACATAATCCAAAAGCAAGACAAACCTATCAAAAAGAATCTCGCAAAGATAAGTTTTCTTTTCACTCTAAGATAGATTCAAATAAGACTTTTAAGAAAACTTATGATTTGAAGTTGTCTCATATTATTGTAGGTTGTTCTGCATTAATTATTGGTATGGCTATTTTCTTTCCAAAGACTTCTGCTTTTACTGAAAGTTATGCGAAAGAAGAAAATATAGAAGGTGCTTCAGAATATGAATTGAATCGTCATCGTTTAAATATGCAAAGTATTATTTCTGAAAACTCTGGTATGGATAGAGTTAAAGAACAAGTTACAGAAGAACGTGATGTTGATTTTGAAACTACATATCAAAATAATAGTACATTGCCAAAAGGTGAAGAAGTTACTCTTCAAGAAGGTAGCCTTGGAAAAGATAATGTTACTGTTGTAAAGACTTATGAAAATGGTAACTTTATTGAAGAAGTTATTCTATCTAAAGAAAGACTGGTAGAGCCTATATCAAAAGTAATAGATGTTGGAACTTCTGAATTCTTAGCTAAACATAAGGTACATATTGGAGATGTAATGTATTTTGTTAATAAAGGTATGTTAAAAGAATCTCCTGATGATAATTCTAAAGATATAGCTGAAGTTGCTGAAAGTTTAGATGTTAAATTATTAGAATTACCTAGTGAGGAATGGTGTAAGGTTTCTTATGATGGTGTTGAAGGATATATTAAAACTTCTAATTTGACTTCTGCATCTACTACACCAAATATTGTTGAAAAGAATCGTATACAAAGAATTTTAATTAAAGTAAATATAGATATGGAATTAAATAAAGCAAGTGGACTTACTTTAAATGATTATAAAAAGATATTTACAAATATATCTAATGATAAAAATAATATTTTTGAAGATAATTATACTGTATTTTATAATATGGAGAAGAAATATAATATTAATGGTATTTTCTTAGCATCAATGGCAATTCATGAAAGTGCTTGGGGTACTTCTCAAATTGCAAAGGACAAGCATAATTTGTTTGGCTATGGTGCTTATGATAAAAGTCCTTATGAGTCATCACTTGGTTTTGATACTTATGCAGAAGGAATTGAGACAGTTGCAAAATCTTTGGTAAAATATTATATTAATCCTTCTGGAACTAAGATTTATGATGGTGAAACTGCTGTTGCTTCATATTATAACGGTCCTACATTACAGGGCGTAAATACTAGATATGCAAGTGATAAAGAGTGGTATACTAAGGTATATAGTTATATGGAAATGCTATATAATAGACTTAAATAATATTGATAACTAAAAGAAAGATTTTTATCTTTCTTTTAGTATATTGGTGATTTGAGGTTTGGTGATAAAATGAAATTTAGAAAAATTGAATTAAAAAACGAAAGATTAGTTTTTGCTATTTTATTGATTGCTTTATTTATAGTTTTTATTTTATATTATAATTTTGTTTTTGCTGAAGTTTTAGCTAGAAATTCTTTTGCAAATCAAATGATAGAAATTGCTGATGAAAATGAAAATCCTATATTTAATGTTCAAAGGATTTTATTTTACAGTAGTGCAAATGCTATAGATAATTCAGATGATTTATCTTTAAAAAATATGAGTATTTCACAATATACTGATATTTCAATATATATTGATAATTTGGCAACGGTTTCTGAGTTGACTGATGAGAATACTGTTAAAGAATTATATATTGATAATATTACTATGAAATCAAATGCTGATATTGGAACTAAGATTTTGAATTATAAAAATCCTTTGAATTTTGGAAAATATGAAGATATTCAAGTTCCTGAAAATAATAGAATTGATTTTAATATTGTTAATACTAATTCAGAAAATGAAAATCATGATTATTCAAAGCCTACATTTTATACTGATTGTTCTAATCCAATTTCTTTGGGATATTTAAATAAAGATATTTTGACTAACTATGCTGCTACACAAGAAGCTAATACTATTTCTTTTAATGGTAAGGTTTTACAAGAGGCAAATGTTAATTTAAATGATATTAGTTATGTTTTAAGTTTTAGAATTAATATTATTAATAATTTGGGAGAGAAGTTTGTTTATAATATGTCTTTAGATATTAATTTGGATGATGAAACTAGCAGTATTTATAATGGTTATGTTTATAAAGGCATTAATGCTTCTGGTACAGAATATCAATTTTTTAAAGAAATGTAAAAATACTTTTAACATCTTCAAATTTGTAAAATTTTGAAGGTGTTTTTTTCTTGACATTTTATTAAAAATTTGGTATTATAGTAACTGCTTAGTTATAAATTTATTCATATTCTTATTGTTTTTGAATATAATTCATTATAAGGATTTGAAAATCATTTAATTTAGTATGCAGGTATAGTTTAGTGGTAAAACGAGACCTTGCCAAGGTTTAGTCACGAGTCCGATTCTCGTTACCTGCTCCATATGGCGACATAGCCAAGTGGCTAAGGCACGAGTCTGCAAAACTCTGATCCCCGGTTCGAATCCGGGTGTCGCCTC
>CALXXH010000007.1 GCA_944392635.1 uncultured Clostridia bacterium
AATACAAATAAGCTTCGTATGAGTTTTCAGTTTACAAATGCTTCTTCTGTTTCAGAATCTGGCTCTACTGAACAATCGCCTTCTATTATATATAGTATTGATTGTTCTTCAATTAGTAATGGAATTAATTTAATGAATACCTATATTGGAAAAGAACTTAATTTATCACATTGTAAGCTTATTGCTTTTTCAGAAGAACTTGCTATGAATGGAATTTCAGAAGAGATTTATACTTTATTTAATAATGCTCAAATTAGACCTTCTACAAATATTGTTATTACTAAATGTTCTGCCAAATATTATTTAGAAAATTCTAAACCTCTTGCAGAGAATTTGTTAACAAAACATTATGAAATTTTTGCAAATTCTAGCAAATCAACTGGTTATACAGTTAATGCAACTCTTGGTAATTTTTTTAGTAGTCTTGTTTGTAGTTCATGTGAAGGCTATGCAATTTTAGGTGGTGTTAGTTCTGAAGATAATGAAACTACAACTGGTATTGATTCGCAAAAGGATTCTTCAAATAAGTCTAATTCTTCTTCTTTAACTGGAAGAACTAGTAGCGAAAATATTGGTCTTGCTGTTTTTAAAGATGATAAATTGGTTGGTGAATTGAATTCTATTGAAACTTTGTCTTTTTTAGCAACGAGAAATGAAATTTCTAGCTTCTTAGTTTCTGTACCAGATCCTAATGATAGTAATTCATATATTGATATTTATTTAACTCCTATTATTGATACTAATGTAGATGTTGATATTGTTAATGGGTCTCCATATATTAAGGTTTCATATTCTTTTACTGGTCGAATTTATTCTATGAAACAAGATTCTAATTATTTGGATGATAATGTTTTGCAAAAAGTTTCTCAGTCTTGTTCAAGTTATTTGAAAACTGTTTTTTCTAATTATTTGTATAAGACTGCAAAGGATTTGAATGCTGATATTAATGCTTTTGGTAAAAGTGCAAGGAGCAATTTTTTAACTCTTCAAGAGTTTGAGGATTATAACTGGCTTGAACATTATATTGATAGTTTTTTTGATGTTAGTGTTGATGCTTCTATTCGTTCAAGTTATCTGCTTACAGAAACATAAAAGGAGGTTTTGTTATGTTTGATTCTTTACAATTTGTTTTATTTGTTGTTGTTAATATTTTTATATTTATAAAAGTACTTGCTTATGGTTTGTATGAGATTAAACAGGAAAATAATAAGTTTGGAGGTATTACTGTTATTGTATTTTCTTTATTAGTTGCTGTTTTGAGTGTATTTTCTTTGTTTTCTATTTAGTGCTTATATAAGAAAAGTAATAGAAGTCTTAATTTTGACTACTATTACTTTTTAATTTTTTTAATATATTATTATAAATGTAGAAGCTTCCTACAAATTTATTGTATCTCAAAATCAATTTGTCTTAATATTTTACTTGCTTTTTTTACTCTAATTTTTACTTTATCTCCTATTTTATATACCTTATTTGATTTTTCTCCAATTAATTGTTTCTTTTCTTCATTGTATATAAAGTATTCATCACCTAGGTCTTCAAATCTAATTAGACCTTCGATTGTATTTTCAAGTTCTACAAACATGCCAAATGAAGTAATTGAAGATACAATACCTTCATATTCTTCACCAATTCTTGATTCCATATATTCAGCTTTTTTCAAGTCCTCTGCTTCTCTTTCTACTTTTGTTGCTGTTTTTTCTCTTTCTGATGATTGTTTTGCTCTATCTTCTGCTTGTTTTTGGTGTTCTTCTATCCAGTTTTCTTTTACATCATAATTTTCTTCTAAGTATTTTGATATTACTCTATGAATAAACAAGTCTGGATATCTTCTAATTGGTGATGTAAAGTGGCAGTAATAGTTACTTGCTATTCCAAAATGCCCTTTATTTTCTGCTTCATATCTTGCAAGTTTAAGTGTCCTTAAAACTAAGTTTGATACTACTTTTTCTTCTTCTTTTCCTTTTGTTTCTTCTAATATTTTTGCAAATTCTTTTGGATATATATTATCTTTATTTGCCTTTATTTTTAAACCAAAATTAAATAGAAATTTGTTTAATTCTTGTATTTTTTCTATGTCTGGTTTTTCATGTACTCTGTATATAAATGGTGCTTGCAACCAATAGAATTTTTCTGCAATTGTTTCATTTGCAGATAGCATAAATTGTTCTATTATTTCATTTGCAAAACTTGTTTCATATTTTCCAACAGAAACTACTTTTCCATCTATATCTAAACCAATCTTACTTTCTGGTATGTCTAAATTTAAATATCCTTGTTCCATTCTTTTATTTTTTAGAATTAATGCTAATTCTTCCATATTTTTAAATTCTTGTATATATGGTTTATAGTGGTTTATTACTAACTCATTTCCATCCAAAATTGCTTGTACATCTGTATAGCTCATTCTTTTAGTAACATTTATTATTCCTTTAACAACTTCTCCTGAAATTACATTTCCTTTTTTATCAATTTTCATTATACATGAAAGAGTAAATCTGTCTTCCCCTTCATTTAAACTACAAAGACCATTTGATAATTCTCTTGGTAGCATTGGAATTACTCTTCCTAGCATATATATACTTGTTCCTCTAATTAATGCTTCTCTATCTAGTAAGCTATTTTCTTTTACATAGTGGCTAACATCTGCTATATGAACTTCTAATTTATAATTTCCATTATCTAATTTTTCTACTCTAACAGCATCATCTAAATCTTTTGCATCTTCTCCATCTATTGTGAATATTTCTCTATCTCTAAAGTCAACTCTATTTTTTATGTCTTTTTCATCTATTTTATCTCCATATTTTTTAGCTTCTTCTACTACTTCTTCTGGAAATGTTGATGGCAAATTGTATTCTTTTATAAGTGAAAGCATATCAACACCTGCTTCATTTACATTTCCAAGTACCTCTATTATTTTACCTTCTGCGTTTTTACCATCTTGTGGATATTTAGTTATTTTTACTAAAACTTTGTGATTATCTCTTGCTTTTCCAAAATTCTTTTTGGAAATAAATATATCTGTTCCAAAGTTTCTATCATCTGGCACAACAAAACCAAAGCTTTTATTGTTTTGAAAAATACCAACAATAGTATCTTTTTCATGTTTTAAAATTCTAACAACTTTACCTTCAGCACTTTTTACTTTATTGCTTTCTTCTAAGATTTCTACTAAAACTCTATCTCCATTTAATGCATTTAGTGAATTTTCTTTAGTAATATATATTTCTTCCTCATTTTCTATACGAACAAAACCAAATCCTTTTTGATTTTTTCTATAAATACCATCATAATATGTTTTTTCTACTAATTTATATCTATTTTTCCTATTCTTTTGAATTTTCATTTCTAATTCTAAATTTCCAAGTACTTCTAAAAATTCGTTATATTCATTTTTAGGCACTCTCATAATCAAGGCTAATTCCTTAGCCTTCATCGGCACATAATCTTCGTCTTTCATTAAATCTAAAATCTTTTGCTGTTGTTCTTCCAACTTCATCTTTCCTTTCTTGGATTAAATACACTATTAAATCCTTTATTTTATTTTTTCTATTTTTATATCTGGGAAAACTTGGGAAAAAGTTTATTTTTCCTATACACTCAAAAAGGACAGTTGCTAAAACAAACCATCCTTTCCTCTATTTTATGCCATATATATTATTCCTAATGCAATTGTTAATATTGCAAATACAACTGCTAATATTACTGTCCATTTTTTTTGTTTTCCTTCTTTTGTTCTTGATTTATTTTTTTCAAAGAAGTTATTTGTTGATGAACCTGTTATTGTTGAAGATAATCCTGCATCTTCTTTTGATTGTATTAATGTTAATATTATTAATGCTAATGCTATTAAAAAGTATATTACAATCAATATTCCTTTTGCAATTTCCATTTATATTCATTCCTCCTAACGGTTTGTCTCTATTTTACTTGAATATTGTAGCACATATTTTAGTAAATTGCAATTGTTTTTGGAAATTTCTTTAATATTACCAAGTAAAATACCAAACGTTTCAACTTTAATCTATTTCTTTAATAATGCACCAAGTCCCTATTGGTTCTGGTAAATCTTTAAATGTCATTTCTTCTTTTGTAATTGGATGTTCTATTGTAAGTTCATAAGCCCATAAAGCAATTTGTTTTCCTTGTCCTCTTTTTCCATATTTTTGGTCACCAAAAATACTATGACCTGCATTTGCAAGTTGTACTCTTATTTGATGATGTCTTCCTGTATGTAAATTTATTTCTAAAAGACTTAATTTTTTTACTTCATTATATGCTAATTCTTTATAATCTAGCTTTGCTAATTTTGCATTTTTCTTTTCTTTATTTACGACTTTACTTATATTGTTTCTTTCATCTTTATATAGATAATCTTCAAGTGTTCCTTCTTTTTCATCAAATCTTCCATCTACAACTGCTAAATATTTTTTCTTAAATATTTTTTCTCTAACTTGATTACTTAATCTTGATGCTGCTTTAGAAGTTTTTGCAAATATCATAACTCCACCAACTGGTCTATCTAATCTATGTACTAATCCTAAATATACATTTCCTGGTTTTTGATATTTTTCTTTAATATATTGTTTAACCAATGTTAGCATATCAATATCACCTGTCTTGTCAGCTTGTGAAGGTATATTTGGCTTTTTTTCAACTACAATTATATGATTATCTTCAAATAATACTTTTAACATTTTCCCACCTTCCATAAATACCACATGGTAATACTAATCTTGAATTTTCCATTGGCAATCCAATTTCTCCTGCTTCTATCTTTCCTTTATATTTCTTTTCTACAGTTAATTCTAAAATATTTTTTAAAACTGTACTAGATATTCCTGTTGTATATGAATTTATTAAGAAAAATATTGGTTTATTTGATAATATATTTGTACACAATTCTACTAAATTATATATATTATCTTCAAATTGCCATATTTCTCCTTTTGCACCTCTACCATATGATGGTGGATCCATTATTATTGCATCATATTTATTGCCTCTTCTAATTTCTCTATTTACAAATTTTACAACATCATCAACTATATATCTAACTTGCTTCTTTTCTAAACCTGATGATATTACATTTTCTTTTGCCCATGTTGTCATACCTTTTGAACTATCTACATGACAAACTGAAGCTCCTGCAGATAAGCATGCAACTGTTGCTCCTCCTGTATATGCAAATAGGTTTAGTACTTTTATTTCTCGATTAGCTTTTTGTTTTTCAGTTTTTATTTTATTTATCATCCAATCCCAATTGACTGCTTGTTCTGGAAATAGTCCTGTATGTTTAAATCCCATTGGCTTTATATTAAATGTTAGATTTTTATAGTGAATTTGCCATTGTTTTAACATTTTCTTTTTGAATTCCCAGCTACCTCCACCAGTTTTGCTCCTGTGGTATGTTCCATTTATTTCTTTCCATTTATTTGGAAATGATTTTTCTTTCCATATTATTTGTGGATCTGGTCTTGATAAAATTATATCTCCCCATTTTTCTAATTTTTGACCATCTGCCATATCTAATATTTTATATTCTTTCCATTCATTTGCAATTTTCATATCTTTTTTCGTAGCTAAATAACTACTATCCTCCTATACTTAGAATAGTATTATTTTACCATATTTTATTGAGTTTTCCAAGTAAATTTTAAAATTATAGGATTTAAATTTTTATATTTTGTTACAAATTTTAGAAATTCTTAATTTTCGTATTGAGCCGAAAAATTTATGAAATATATTATAACATTATTTTTTTATTCTATTATAATCTTTGAATTGTAACTATATTTTACGATTAAAATTATTTTTTATTTAAAAATTTTATTATAATGAATTTAATTAATACTGTAGTAATTTTTAATTAATTATACAATCTTGTTGAATTAAAATTTGATTATAAATTTTTCAAGAATTCATCTAATTCAATATTTGCTTGTTCTAAGATGCTTCTTAATGTTCCTCTTGCTATTTCATAATGTTTTGGGATTATAAATATTTTACCCGTGTTATTATTCATGTATTTTATGTGGCTACTCTTTTGAGAAATTTTGTGAAATCCTAGTCGATTCATTGCTTTTATTACTTTTTTTGGAGATAGTATTGGATACTTTGCACTCATATACCACCTCCAATGTCTTTTTGTACATTTATTTCCTCCTTTCTTGCTATATCATATACTCCTTTTTTGTTTTTTATTTAAATACTTTGTAAAATTTCTATGAAATTGTATATCATTATTATATTTGCTGTTGAAAATATTAGTAGACAAATTATTATTGTTGTTAATAATTTGTGATTTTTTATTTTCTTATATATTTTGCTTGTCCAGCTTTCTTGTTTTATTTGTAATCTGTTTAGTTTTGTATTATATCTTATTTGAAAAATTTCATCTTTAGCATATTCCATAAATAAATTCCCCCTTGTATTTTTATTTATTATATGTATATGCATGAAAATTGAAATTATTCCTGTTTCTTTTTATAATTTTGTAATTTTCTTCTATTTTCCTCAAAAATCAATATAGCTTTTCTATAGATTTTATGTTATACTCTTTTTGAAACTTTTTATGGGAATATTCCCACTTGCTTTCAATTTTAAGGAGGTCATCCTATGAAGAAGGCACTACTTGTAGTTTCATCTTGCTTAACTATTTGTTATTTATTATATTATATTTACAAAGTTAAGCTCTTTAGAAAAGAACATTTTAATAGTTCTTTTGATTGTATCTCTAGTATTTTAAGAAATCAAAAGAGGTACATTAAAGTGGAGAGATAAGCTTTCTCTCCACTTTTAACTTGTTACATCAAACCAGTTCTTATTTTTTCAGCTATTTCTTTTGTTATTCCTTTTACTTTTGTTAGTTCTTCTATACTTGCTTGTTTGATTTTTTCTACACTTCCAAATTGTTTTAATAATGCTTGTTTTTTTACTTTTCCTATTCCTCTTATTTCGTCCAATTTTGATTTTGTTATTTGTTTATCTCTTAGTTTTCTATGGTATGTTATTGCTGTATCATGTACTGTATCTTGGAATTTTGTTATTAGGTTCATTAGATTTTGTGATATTTTTAATTCATTTCTATTTTCATCCATTAGTGCTCTTGTTTGGTGTTTATCATTTTTTACCATTCCATATACTTTTATTTGTAAAATTTCTTCCTTACTGTTATTTTCATATTCATTTGCTACTTTTTCAATTGCCTTTTTTGTTGCTCTAATTTGAGTTATTCCACCATCTGCAAAGATTACATCTGGTAATTTTCCAAATCCTCCATTTGGATTTTCTATTGAATGTCTTAATCTTCTTGTTATTACTTCTTCCATACATCTTGGGTCATCTTGCCCAAATACTGTTTTTATTTTAAATCTTCTAGACAAATTCTTTTTTATAACCCCATCTTGCATTACACACATTGCTGCTACCATATATTCTCCTGATATATTTGATATATCATATGTTTCTATTTTTCTTGGTAATTTATCCATTTTTAAGACTTCTTTTATTTCCATTAGTATTTCACTTTTGTCTTTTTCTTTATTTTCTAATGTTACTTTTGCGTTGTTTTCAGCCATTTCCACAAATCTTAATTTTTCGCCTTTTTTAGGACTTTTTATTTCCACTTTTTTGCCAAGCATTGTGGATAACCATTGTTCTAACGCCTCTTTTTCTTCTAATTCTTCTCTTATCATTATTTTATTTGGTATGTTTGGATTGTCTAAATAGTATTGTTTTATAAATCCGGATAAGATCTCACTATCTTCCATGTCTTTTAGGTCATTATAGAAATAGTGTTCTCTTCCTATCATTTTACTTCCTCTAACAAAGAATATTTCTATACAAATTTCTAGTTCTGATTTTGCAATTCCTATTACATCTATGTTATTTTCTGAAATATTAGATACTTTTTGTTTTTCACTTACTCTTTCAATTGCTTGTATTCTATCTCTTAAGTATGCTGCTTGTTCAAAATCTAATTTTGCTGATGCTTGATGCATTTGTGTTTCTAATTCTTTTAATATTTTATCTGTTTTTCCTTCTAACAAATCCATTATTTCATCTATTTGTTTTCTATATTCTTCTTTTGTAACATATCCCATACATGGTGCTAAACATCTATTTATATGGTAATTTAGACATGGTCTTGTTCTTGGTTTTAATGTTCTACATTGTCTTATTTTATATCTTTGTTTTATGAAGTCAACCATTTCTCTTGCTGCTCCTGGGTTTGCATATGGTCCAAAGTATTTTGAGCCATCATTTACAACTCTTCTTGTTATAAATACTCCTGGATAATCTGTTTTTAAGTCTATTTTTATATATGGATATGTTTTGTCATCTTTTAATAAGACATTAAATTTTGGTCTGTTCTTTTTTATCAAATTACATTCCAAAATTAATGCCTCTGCTTCGTTATCTACTACTATATATTCAAAATGATCAATTAGACTTATCATTTTTTCAATTCTTGCTGTTCTATCATTTTTTCTAAAATATTGCCTTACTCTATTTTTTAAAGAAACTGCTTTTCCAACATATATGATGTTATCATCTTTGTCTTTCATTACATATACACCTGGTTTATTGGGCAATTTTTTTAGTTCTTCTTCAATATTAAACATGTTTTACCTCTTTATTCTAAATACCCTATATATGGTAGGTTCCTATATTTTTCATTATAGTCTAAACCATATCCTACAACAAACTCATCATTTATAGAGAATCCTACATAATCAACATTTAATTCCATTATTCTTCTAGATGGTTTTGATAGCATTGTTGCAATTTTCAAACTATTAGGATTTTTTTGTTTTAAATATTCAATTAGATATGTTAAGGTTCTTCCTGTATCTATTATATCTTCAACAATTATTACATCTTTTCCTTTTATGCTATTTCGTATATCACTATTTATTCTTACATCTCCAGAGCTTTCTGTTCCTTCATAACTTGATACGTCCATAAAGTCCATTTCTACATTATTTTTTATGTTTTTTGCAAGTTCTGTCATGAACATTACAGAACCTTTTAGTATTCCTATAAACACTATATCTTTTCCTTCATAATCCTTTTCGATTTGTTTTGCCATTTCTTCAATTCTATTTTCTAATCTTGATTTGTTTATTAATACATTTATTTCCATGACTTTTCCCCTTTTTTATTGATTATACTAAATATTTTTACTTTATTCAATATAAAAATTAAAAAAGAGGTCATTTCAAAATAGAAAGCCTCTTTGTGAAATATTATGACTGTTTTTTACGAATTCGTATTCTTTTGTCACCAAGCAATTCTATTGAAAAGTCTCTACTTTCTTTATTAATTTGCTCTTGTAATCTTTCAACTCTTTCATATGTTCTTTTTAAGATACAAGTTACTATTAAAGCTTTAACATCTTCATCTAATTGTTCTGCTGACTTTTCTAAGTTCTCTCTTAGATCCCGAATAAATTCATAAATAAATCTTTCATCTGTCATAATTTTCCCTCCATGCAACTTTATTTTTACAGTTACATGATAATTATACATTTTCTTTACATAATTGTCAAGAAACAGGTATTAAGCTCCGTTCCTCATTCCCTGTTTCTTTTCTCTTCCTATTTTTTTGTTTCATTTCGAATTCTTCCCATGATTTACTAAATACATGATTTGCAAATGAATCTTTTAGTCCTGTTATTTGCTTTAACCTTATTATTTCATCAAGTTCCATTCCTAAGTGTTTTGAAATTTGTTCTTCTGTCCAACCATTTTGTGTTAATGTTATTACAATATGTGACATATCTATAATTTGATGAGTTCCCCTTGCTCTATTATGTCTTATTGTACTTGCCATTCTATTTGATAAATCTTTATCAATTGTTACTATTGGTATTTGTTTTAAATGAAAATATTCTTTTGCACATCTATATCTATGAAATCCATCTACAACTATATAGATGTCTTGTTCTTTATCATAATATGTTACTATTGGTTGTGTATACCCATCTTCTTCTATTGAATGTTTTAAAAGTTCCATTTCTGGTGGAGCAACTTTGTTTGGGTTGTAATCATTTGCTATTACTTTATCTATATCTACCATTTTTACATTTAATACTGGAAATTCTATTTCGCCCATTACTCTATTCCTTCTTTCTGTTTTTTAAGTTATGCTGTTGTTAATTTTTTTCCTTCTTTCATACAAATTGTTACAAAGTTTTTATAATTTGTGTTACTTTCTAATAGAAATCCACATCTTTCATATATGTCTTTATATGTATTAGTAACAATACTATTTGTGATTTTATTTTCTCTTTTTATTCTATCTAATATTTTTTCTAGATATTCTTCTTTTGTTGTATATATATTTTTAATTGTATTATTTTGTATAGATACAAATGCTACTGGCTTTTTTCCTTCTAGATATATATACCACACTTTGCTTGCATCATCATAGATTCTGTCATTTGTTTGTCTTTCAACTAATCTAGATCCAAAAAATTTCCCCATGTATTGATAGAATTTTTCATCAGTATTTTTTAGTTTTACTATCATAATTTTTACCACCTTTTATTATATTTTTGGTTATCTAATTTTTTGCTGTTTAATCTCTATCCTGTTTTTAATTCTTCTTTTTGCTTTCCTTCTTGATTTATTTTTATATTTTCTATTATTTTTTGCAATCCTTTATCATCAGTTCTTGTTTTTCTATTTAATAAATTGTCCCATTTATGTATTAATCTATATAGTTCTTGGTCGTCATTTTTGGTCTGTGCAAATGATAATCTTCTTAAATAAAAGTCATTTTTTTCAATTGCTCTTGCAATTCTTCTCCATGATATTGCCTTTCTTTGATTTTCTAATTTTAGTTCTGCTGTATCTGGTATATCTTCTACTTCTATTCCATATTTATTACGATGCCATATCATGAATTTTTTTATTTTTTTGTAATAATGCCTCATTAGGTCATTATTATATATTCCTATACTTTCTAATAAAAATATTGTGTATTCTTGCCAAGACATGAATTCTGGCTTACATGATTTTATATTCCCAAGTGCTGTTGTTTTACAATAGATATTTCCAAAATTCACTCCATTTACTCTATTTAAAACCTTTCCCCATGTTTCATATTCTAGTGCTTTAAATTGGTCTAACCCATTTTTTTGGTCATCTCCATAGGGTTGACAAAGTCTTTGTTCATATATGCTAAGTCCATTTTTGTACATTAATTCATATATATAATTAAATTTTAAATCTAATTTACTTACTGCTCCCCATATATCTTCTGTTCTCCAATCATATATAGGGTAAAAATTGTATACATTTAAGTGTTTCTCATTGAATTTAATTTTTGTTGTCCATTGATAATTATTAAATGTTTCTTTCCTATCCTTAAATACTATTGTTCTAAATCTGTTTAAGCTTTCATCTGTTCTTATTCCAACTCCACAAGCAACTTTACCTTTATGTTTTTTTTGATACCAGTCTGCAAATTGGATTATAAATTCTTCAAATTCTTCCCCTTTTTCAAACCATGGAAATGGACAATTATCAATGTTTATCGCATCTTTTGGCATATCTCTTACCCATAGATGTTTACTTTCTTCTTCCCAACAAATCCATTTTGGTTGTAATACTGAAATTGCGTTTCTTAAGGCTATTGGTAGGGCAATATGATAAAAATCTCTTATTTGTGATAATTTTTTTAATTCTTCAACATGTTCAATTGTATATTTATATTGAGCTTCTAAATCTATATATAAGACATCAAATTTTTTGTTCATTTTTTTTGCCACTTTGTTTGCTAGTTGTACCATTACTGAACTATCTTTTCCACCACTAACACTAAAATATATATTATCAAAATTATTAAAAATTATTTCTAATCTTTCTAAAGCTGCTTCTAATACATTTTTATCCTTATATATTTTTGACATAATCCAAGTCCCTCTTTTCTTTCCAAATTATAACATTTTTTGTCATATTTTTGCAAGTTTTGTTTTTAAAAAATGTATTTTTTCTTTTACTATCATTGCAGATGTTTTTTTAAAATTAAAAATGTTTTTAAATTTCAAAAAAAAGAAGCTATTTCTAGCTTCTTCCTATGAATTCATATATTTATATGGTTTTTAATTTTTATTTTTTGTTTACTAAATCTTTTAATGCTTTACCAGCTTTGAATACTGGAGCTTTAGATGCAGGTATTTTGATTTCTTCTTTAGTTTGTGGGTTTCTACCTTTTCTAGCTGCTCTTTTTCTTACTTCAAAAGATCCAAATCCAACTAATTGAACTTTGTCTCCTTTTTTTAATGCGTCTGTTACAACGTCTACAAAAGCGTTTACTGATGCTTCAGCTGCTTTTTTTGTTTCTCCAGTTTTTGCAGCGATTGCTGCGATTAAATCAGCTTTGTTCATTTAAATTACCTCCTATAAGATTTAAGTGTATGTACAATATTGTTTCAAATAACAATATTGTACTACTATTTTATTTCGCCAAAAATACTGAAAATCCTTCTTTTTTTCCTATTTTTTTAATATATTTTTAGCTTTTCTAATATTTTACAGATTTTGTTTCCATATGGTAGCATAGATAATTCATCTTTTGAAAATACTTTTAACACTATTATTGCTAATCCATATATGATTACTGCTGATATTATTGCTATTATTGTAGCCAAATTTTCAATTATTATTCCAGATAATACTGAATATATGAAATATGAGCATATTCCCATTATTGTAACTGCAATTATTGGTTTTATTACAAATTGAGAAAATGTTAAATTTAATTTTATATTTTTCCTTAATGCTGTTATTGCAATACTAAATGCTACTGCATGACATGCAACAGATGCCCAAGCTGCTCCGTTTACTCCAATTGATGGTATTGGTACTAATATTAGATTTAATATTAATTTTACAATTACACCGGCATCCGGAGTGATATTGCTGGAATTGCAAGTTTTCCATATCCTTGCAAAGCCCCATTTATTGTTTGGTCTAATATTGTAAATATTATTGTCAATGAGCTTATTTGCAATACAGTTGCTCCAGCACTTGCATTTGGGAATAGCAGATTTAATATTGGTCCTGCAAATACACACATTCCTATTGTACATGGAAGTCCTATTAGCATTGATGTTAATAATGAAAATGATGTTTTTCTTGTTATTGTTTTTTTATCTTTTTTGGCTTTTGCTGCTGATATTGCTGGAACTAATGCTGTTGAAAATGCTACATTTATTGATAATGGTAAACTTGTTAATGTATCTACTTTTCCTCCTAATATTCCATACTGTGCAACTGCCATATCATCTGTCATAAATTCTTTTAAGCTTCTTACTACTGTAAATGAATCTATATTTTTATTTAATGATGACATTATTGCTGTTAATGCTATAGGAATTGATACTAATAGTATTTTCTTTATTATTGTTCTTATTCTTTCATATTTAAAGTTTACTGTTGATTTTATTTCTGTTGCTATCTCTCTTCTTTTTGTTTTGTAATATAGATATAAATATCCAAAACCTGCAAATGTTGCAAGTGTTGTTGCAAGTGTTGCTCCTCCTGCCATCCATTCTGTTGATACATTTGATATTATTGCTACAATTTCTACTAATATTATTGTTAATGCTGTTTTAAATATTTGTTCTATCGTTTGTGACCTTGCTGTTGCCTTTATTTCTTGCCTTGCATTAAAATACCCTCTCATAACTGATGATATTGCAACAAAGAAAATTGCTGGTGATAATGCAACTAATGTCATTTCTGCTTCTGGTATTTGTAACCAGTAATTTGCTATCATGTGTGCACCAAAAAATAGCATTAAGCTTCCTACTATTCCAATCATTGCAAATGTTGCAAAAGCTATTTTAAATATTCTATGTGCACCTTTATGATCACCGAAGTGCTATTCTTTCTGATACTAATTTTGATATTGCATTAGGTACTCCTATTGAAGATATTGTAAGCAACATTGCATATATTTGGTAGCCTGCTGCTACAATTCCATTTCCTCTATCTCCAAATCCTTCTCTGTTTGTTAAATACAAAGAATATACTAATCCTAATACTTTTATTAGTAATTGAGAAAATATTAATGTAATTACACCTTGCATAAAGGTTTCTTTTTTATTAGAATCTTTTCTTCTGGTAGCTTGTTTTACCATTTATTCCATCCTTCCTATTTATCCTTCTCTTTAATTGTACTTCTTTATTATAAATTTAATAACTAAATTATGCAAGAGTTTTTTTGATTTTGTCCAATTGGGACGTTTCCAAATGGACAAAAATGTCCAAACTGGGACATATATAATATGATGTGTCCAAACTAAAAAACGTCCCACTTGGAGAAAAAAAGACATCAAAATATTTGACATCTCCTTTTTTATCTATTTATATGTTTTTATCAATATTTGGTAATAGTTGTTTTTTCCTTGAAACTACTCCTTCTAAAAATGCTCTATTATTTTCTAAAGTTTTTCCAAATGCTGGTTCAATTACATTAGTTTTTTCTCCTAATGCAATTATTTCAGAGTTGCTGTTTAGTATGTCTGTAATTGCAAATACGAATAAGCTTAAACCTTTTTCTTCGATTGCTTTTTTCATTTCATTTTCAATTTCTTCTTGTCTTTTTAATACATCATCTATATTTACTGTATTTACTTGTGCTATTACAAATTTAGTTCCATCTTTATCTAGACTTTTTGCATCTAAGTTAATTAATTGCTCTGCTGTAAAATCATCTAAATCTGTTCCTGCTTTTAACATTTCTAATCCATATTCTTTTATATCAATTCCTGCTATTTTTTCTAATTCTTCTAATGCTTTTATATCATGTTTAGTTGTTGTTGGTGATTTTAATAATAAAGTGTCAGACATTATTGCACTTGCCATTAATATTGCTTCTTCTTTACTGATTTCTAATCCTCTTTGTGTATATTCTTTGTATAATATTGTACAAGTACATCCATATGGTCTTGCATTATAGTATAGTGGTTCTGCAGTTTCAAAATTTGCTATTCTATGATGATCTATTACTCCAATTATTTTTGCTTTTTCTATTCCTTCTACACTTTGATTAAATTCATTGTGATCAACTAATATAACTTCTTGCCCTTCTTCTACTTTCTCTATTAATTCAGGTGCATCTAATTTCAAATAATCTAATACATATTGTGTTTCTTTATTAACATTTCCTATTCTTCTTGCAACACATTTTTCATAACCTAATTTTCTGTTAAATCTTTCTTTTACCATTGCTGAACATATTGAATCTGTATCTGGATTTTTATGTCCAAAAATATAAATTTTTTCTTCCATTTATATCTCTCCTATCTCTATTTATTTTCTAAGTAATTATATTAGCAAATTCTTTATTTGTCAATGTTAGCAATCATTTCTTCTAATTCTTCTTTTGTAAATATATATTTCTTATTACAAAAATGGCACATTGCCTCTAATTTTCCATCTTCTTTTAAAATTTCTTCTAAGTCTTTTTTTCCAATACTTACTAATGCATCTTTCATATGTTCTTTTGAACAATCACATTTGTATTCAGGAACGATATTGTCTTCTAATATTTCTATATTTTCATCTCCAGTTACTTTTTTTGCAATTTCTTCTAAAGTCATATTACTATCTAACATTTTTGACATTGCTCCAGCTTTAAATATTGCTTGTTCCACTTTTCCTATTTCTTCCTCTGTTGCATCTGGCATAGGCGTAATTAAATATCCTCCTGCTGATTTAACTCCATTTTTATCCACTAAAACACCTAATGCAACTGCTGATTGTCTTTGTTCTGAATTTACAAAGTAATTTGCAAAATCTTCTGCTATTTCTCCTGATACTAATGGAGATATTCCTATATATGGTTCTTTTAATCCAATATCTTTTATTACATTTATATATCCTTCATATCCAACTGCTGTCCCTACATCTAGTTTTCCAAATTCATTTAATGGTAAATCTACATGTGGCTCTGCTACATATCCTTTTACTTTTGGTATATTATTTGCAGTTACTAGCATTGTTCCAATAGGACCATTTCCTTTTATTTGTATTGTTAGTTTATCCTTTTTATTTTTCATTTCATTTCCCATTATCGCTGCAATTGTAAGTAATCTTCCAAATGCTGCTGTTGTAACAGGACTTAAATCATGTATTTTTCTTGCTTCTTCTACTAAATTACTTGAATTAATGCAAGTTATTGCTATTTTTCCATTATGTGCTAATACTTTTATTATTTTGTCTGTCATTAATTCTATATTTCACCTCATTTTCCGTTTTATTTTCAAGGTCCGTCCCTAAATCCCTAAATATCGGGATTTTTAGGACCGTCCCCTAATCTCTATTTTTTAATTTCCATGCATTTCAAACATTTCTTTTCCTTCTCCACATACTGGACATACCCAGTCATCTGGTAAGTCTTCAAATTCTGTTCCTGGTTTTATTCCGGCTTTTTCATTGCCGAATTTTGGGTTATATATGTATTTACAAACTATACATTCATATTGTTGATGTTTTTCTGCTTTTTCTGTTTGGAAGTTTTTATATCCAAGCCCTAATGCTACTATTACCATTAATAAGAATGACAATGCTTTCCATATCCCACTATCCATTAATATTATTGCAAATATTCCAAATGTTGCTCCTATTCCATAAAGTATTAACACTGCTTGTTTTTGGCTGAATCCTTTTGCAACTATTCTATGATGTAAATGCCCTTTATCTGCTTTAAATATTGCTTTTATTGATTTCCCTTTTATTAGCCTTCTAATTATTGCCCATATTGTATCAAATATTGGAAGTCCTAATGCAATTAATGGTAATACTATAACTGCTGCTGTGTATGTTTTTGCAACTCCTAATATTGAAATTATTGATAATGAAAATCCTAAAAAGTTTGAGCCTGTATCTCCTATAAATGTTCTTGCTGGTGCAAAGTTAAATGGTATAAATCCAACTAATGCCCCTGCAAGTGCAGTTATTAATACTATTGCTATCATTGGTGAACCATTAAGTACAAATATTATTAATAAAGAGATTGCTGATATTACTGATATTCCAGATGATAACCCATCTAACCCATCAATTAGATTAATTGCATTTGTTACACCTATTATCCATAATATTGTTACTAGTATTGAAAATGCTTCTTGCCATTCTGGTGTCAAAAATGGTAATTGTATTTCATCTATTCTTATTCCAAATGAAACAGCTATGATTGCAGCAAGTGTTTGTCCTGCAAGTTTGACTAATGGTTTTATTGTTTTTATATCATCTATTATGCATGTTATTGATAATACTAATATTCCTAATAGCATACCTAATAGTTTTTTTCCATATTCTTCTTCTCCAAATAGGTTTATTGTATTTTCCATACTCATTACTATTAATAAATATATAACTGATACCAAGAAACCTAGTATTACAGCTGGGCCTCCAAATTTTGGTATTACTTTTTTATGCATTCTTCTTTGGTCTTTTGGTATATCTACTGCTCCTACTTTTTTTGCTATTTTTATTGTATATGGTGTTGCCATAAATGCTACAATAAATGCCAGCAAAAAAGCAATTGCTATATCTCCCCACATATGAATGCCTCCTATTTCATGTTTTCATTTTCTATTTCTTCTATTAATTTCAATCTTTCTTCATGTCTTCCACCTTCAAATTCTGTTGCAAGCCACATTCTTAATACACATATTGCTTCATTAACTGTTACGTCATCTGCACCTATTGCTAAGATATTGCTATTATTATGTAATTTTGCATATTTTGCTGTGTATTCGTTATGACATGGTGTACAACGTATTCCTTTAAATTTATTTGCTACTATGCTCATTCCTAATCCTGAACGACATATTAATATTCCTGTTTCGCATTCTTTATTTTGCACAGCATTTGCTACTTCTTTTGCAATATTTGGATAGTCTACACTTTCTTCGTTCATGCATCCAAAGTCTTTATATTTTATTTCTTTTTCATCTAGATATTTTTTTATTTCTTCTTTTAATCTATATCCTCCATGGTCACTACCTATTGCTATCATTTTAGCATTCCTCCTTATCCTATTTTTTCTTTTTATTTTATATTTGTTTTTTTTCTATCTTTTTCAATATACCATAAATCCTTTGGTATTACAATAATTATTTTCAATTTTACTTGCTTTTTGTTAAAAAATATGTTAAAATATCATATGTTATATGTATTATAGACTAAGAGGAGGTGCTAAAAGAAATGCCAAATATTAAATCAGCTAAAAAAAGAGTTAAAGTAATTGAAAAGAAAACTTTAAGAAATAATATGATAAAATCTGCATACAAAACAGCTATTAAGAAATTTGAAGAAGCTGTAAGCGCTGGTAATATTGAAGAAGCTAAAGTTTTATTCTCTGAAGCTACTAAAAAAATTGACCAAGCATGTACTAAAGGTGTTATCGTAAAAAATACAGCAGCTAGAAAAAAATCTAGTTTGTCTAAAAAATTAAATGCAGCTATGGCTTAAAACAAAATAAAGATTATGCATAGTTTTTATTAAAGCAACTTTTATTAATTTAAAAGTTGCTTTTGTTCTCTATCTTATATCTTTCTTAATTTTCTTGTATTGTTTTGCTATTGTTATATAATTCATCTGGACAGATATCTGCTCCATTTTCCCATTCAATTGATAAACCTGAAATTTTTACTTTATAGAAATTATCTTCATTTTTTAGTTCCTTAAAAATTTTGAATTTAAAATATGGTTCTATATCTAATATTTTAATTTCTCCATTGTTAAACTTTATTTCAATTTTATAGTCTTTTAAAGGTTTTACATCTATAGCTTTTGGCCTCATTATAATCACTCCAATCTATAAAATAGTGATATTATAATAATACTTTCTAATTATAACACCTAACTTTTTACTTTTCAATTACATTTTTTATCTAGTTAAACTATAGACTACCTAAAACTTCCATTGTTTTTATTTATATTTCATGTTACTATTATATAGTACACATAATATATTGTTTATTAGAGGTGGAATATGATTAAGAATTTGATTAAAAGTTTTAAAAATTTTGATAAAATTACTCATAAGATTTTGAAATATGGATTAGAATTTTGTTTTACTTTATGTGTCATTTCTGTTGTTTTTTTACTTACATATAATCTAATATTTGCAACACCATTTTTATATTACATAGGTATTTCTTTGTTCAAATTAAGTATTGTTTTTGGAATTGAATTTATTATATGTAGTCTTGTGGTAGATGGAATTAAAAAACAAATGGTGTAAAGATGTCTAAATAGGGACGTTTCTTTTTGGACATTTTTGTCCATTTGGAAACGTCCCCATTGCGACATTATTTTTTTAATTCCTCTAAGAACATTTTATTTAACATTTGTGGGTTTGCTTTTCCTTTTGTTTCTTTCATTGCTTGTCCAACTAAAAATCCTAATGCTCTATCTTTTCCTGCTTTGTAATCTTCAATAGATTGTGGGTTTGATTTTAGTACTTTTAATACTACATCTTTTATTGCTCCTTCATCTGATATTTGTACCCATCCTTTTTCATCTATTATATCTTCTGGATCTCTTGGATGTTCAAACATTTCAACTAATACTTTTTTTGCTATTTTTGAACTTATTGTTCCTTTGTCTATTAATATTACTAATTTTGCTAATTGTTTACTGTCAAAAGGTATTTCGATTGGGTCCATTTCTGTTTCATTTAATATTCTTGATATATCTGATATAATCCAGTTATTTACTGCTTTTGGATTATTAGATATTTTAGCTGCTTCTTCAAATAAATCTGATAGATATTTTGATGCTGTTATTATATTAGCATCCTTCTCTGACAATTTATATTCTTCTAAATATCT
>CALXXH010000008.1 GCA_944392635.1 uncultured Clostridia bacterium
AATCTATATATAACTTGATTGATTATTATATCAATCGTCAAGAGAGCCAAAAAAGTTGTAGATAACTACTTCGTTGGCACCAAACTATATAAAATACGAGTTTAATTCTCGTTTAACAAAAATAATATTTCTTGAAGTAGTTTATGAGAGAACTACTTCTTTTTCTTGACCATTTATTTCCTGCATGATATAATATGTGCTATATAAGGAGAAGAATATGCCAAAATTTTTTGTATCAAATAAACAAATAAAAAATAATATAAATATAGAAATAATAGGAACAGATGTAAATCACATAAAAAATGTCTTAAGAAAAAACGTAAATGATAATATAGTTGTATGTAATAGAGATTTAGGACAAGATTACTTATGCAAGATTATAAATATTGGAGAAAATATTGATTGTGAAATCATAGAAAAACTGGAAAGTAATGTAGAATCGAACATTTTAGTTGATATATTTCAAGGTATGCCAAAAGCAGATAAAATGGAATTAATAATCCAAAAATCAGTTGAATTAGGCGTACATGATATTACACCAGTAGATATGAAAAGATGTGTAGTAAAGATAAAAGAAAAAGATAGAAATAAAAAGATTGAAAGATGGCAAAAAATAGCTGAAGTAGCAGCAAAACAATGTGGAAGAAATTATGTACCAGTTATAAATAATATAAAAAATGTAAATCAAATATGTGAAGAATTTAAAAATTATGATATAGTATTAGTAGCATATGAAAATGAGAAAGAAAATACATTAAAAGAACAATTAAAGATGCTAAAAGTTGAAAAAAACAAAGAATTAAAAATTGCTGTTATAATAGGACCAGAAGGTGGAATAGATGAGCAAGAAATAAACAACTTTAAAAGTAGTGGGGCACAAATTATTACCCTAGGAAAGAGAATATTAAGAACAGAAACAGTAGCCTTGAATGTTTTAAGTGTTATAATGTATGAGTTGGAAAATTAGAAAAAAGGATAAAATTAATCTTTTCTAACAGATTTTGAGTTTTTTAGAAGGGAATGAAAATAATAATGAAACTGAAGAAAGCTGAAAAAGAACAAATAAATGAAGAAATAGAAAAAAATATAGATAACAAAGATACAAAAAAGGAAAAAATATCTATAGAAAATAAATTAAAAAAAGACAAAGAATCAAAACAAATACCTCAAGAATCATTAAAAGATATATTTAAAAATATCATTTTTGCAATTGGTGTTATAATATATTTTGCGATTTTAAATTTTGTATACCCAAGAGTTGAGCAAGAACTTATATTAAATATTGTAGAGATTTGTTCAGGAATACTATTATTAGCAGCATTAGTTTTGCTTGAAATGGCATATAAAAAAGATAGTGGAAAATTCACAATTATAGCAATAGAATTTTTTGTATTAGCATTTCATAGTTTATCAATAAAACATGTTATAACAAAATATGACTATCAATTTCAATTTTATTTATTAACTTCATCATATGTAATTTCTATTTACTATATTTTAAAAGCAATAATAATATATACAAAAGGAAGAAAAAAATATTTAGATAATTTAAGTGACATACCAGAGATATTGAAAAAAGATGAACCAGTAGTAAAAGAAGCTAAAAAAAGAAATGATATAGAAGAAAAAAAGGTATTAGAACATAAACCAAAAAGTATAAAAACTGTAAGAAAAAAGAAGAAAAAAGTAGTAACAGAAAAAGAAGTTGAAATTAAAAATGCAGAGCCAAAGAAGACTACCAAAAAAGCAAAAACTAAAAATACTAAAGTAGATGATAAAGAAAATAAGAATGATAATGAAAACTCTACAAAGAAGAAAGCAAGTACAAAAACTGCTAAAAAGAATAAAGAAGAAAAAGAAGATAAAGATAAGAAGGAAAATAAAGAGAATAAAGAAGAAGTAGAAGTTAAAGATGTAGAAAAACAAGAAAAAAGAAAAAGTGTAAAAAATAAGAAAAAATCAAGTAAAAAAGAGGAATAGAAAATGATAAAAAGTATGACAGGATATGGTAAAGCTGAAAAAACCATAGAACAAAGAATGTATCAAATAGAAATAAAAAGTGTGAATCATAGATATTTAGATATTTCAGTAAAGATGCCAAAACAATTAAGTTATTTGGAAGAAGAAATAAAAAAAATAATATCATCTAAAGTAAAAAGAGGAAAAGTAGATGTTTTTATTAGTTTTGAAAATAATTCAGCTCAAGGTAAAAACATTCAAATAAATACAGATATTGCGAAAATATATATTAGTGAGTTAAGAAAGTTAGCAGAACAAGAAAACATTTCTTCAAATATAGAGGTAACAGAAATTTCAAAATATCCAGATGTTTTAAGTATACAAAATGTAGAAGATGAAGAAATTATAAAACAAGAAATACTAGAGGTAACTAAAGTAGCAACAGAACAATTAGTAAATATGAAACAATTAGAAGGAGAAAAGATTGCAGAAGATTTAATTAATAGAATAAATGCTATTAAAGAAAAAATAAAAGAAATATCTTCTCTTTCTACTGGACTTATTCAAGAATATGTAGTAAAATTAGAAGGAAGAATAAAAGAATTGTTAGTTGGGCAAGAAATTGATGAATCAAGATTAGCTCAAGAAGTTGTAATATATGCTGATAAATGTTCAATTGAAGAAGAAGTGACAAGATTAAAAAGTCATATATTTCAATTTGAAAAATTATTAAAAGAAACTAATGGAACAATAGGTAAAAAATTGGATTTCATAATCCAAGAAATGAACAGAGAAACAAATACAATTGGATCAAAGGCAAATAATCTTGAAATTACAAATGGAGTAATTGACATTAAAACTGAGTTAGAAGATATAAGAGAACAAGTTCAAAATATAGAATAATTTGGAAAGAAAGGATTTGATCAAATGCAATTAGTAAATATAGGATTTGGAAATATTGTTTCATCAGAAAGAATAGTAGCAATAGTAAGTCCAGAATCAGCACCAATAAAAAGATTAGTACAAGAAGCAAAAGATAATAAAAATGCAATAGATGCAACTTGTGGAAGAAGAACAAGAGCAGTATTAATAATGGACTCAGGTCATATAATTTTATCAGCAGTCCAACCAGAAACAGTTGGAGATAGAATTGATAAAATAGATGATAATAATTAATTTATTATATACAATATATTTTATAGGAGATGATAAAAAATGATAGTAAAACCAACAGTAGCAGAGCTATTAACAAAAGCTCAAAATAGATATGAATTAGTAATTGCAACAGCAAGAAGGGCAAGACAAATAGCACAAGGAGCAGAACCTTTAACAAAAGTTAAAGAGGAATCACCTGTGACTTTGGCTGCAAATGAAATAGCAGAAGGGAAGGTAGCGATAATTGAATAGTAGTGATAAAAAACATATAATATCACTTGGAGGAGAACTTGCAAGTGGAAAAGGTACGGTATCCAAAATTTTAATGAAAGAATTAAATTTTGGAATATATAAAAATGGTGATTATTTTAGAAAATTAGCTAAAGATATGGGAATGGATGTTACAACTTTTAATATATATGTAAAAGAACATCCAGAAATAGATAGACAGATAGAATATAGTGCAACTGAATATGCAAAAGAGCATGATAATTTTATAATAGATGCAAGATTAGGCTGGTATGCGGTTCCAGAATCTTTTAAAGTATATTTGAAAGTAGATATAGATGTAGCAGCTAAAAGAGCTTTTTTTGATAAGGAAAGAAAATCATCAGAAAGTTTTACAACAATTGAAGAACAAAAAGAAGACATGCAAAAAAGATATAAACTAGAAAATGAAAGATATTTTAAATTATATGGGGTAAAAAAAGAAGATGAATCAAATTATGATTTAATAATTGATACTACTAATTTAACTCCAGAACAAGTAGCAAATGAAATAAAAGAAAAATATTTTGAATGGTTAAAAGAAAAATAAAATTAGTAAAAGATAAAACAAAGGAGGAAATAATTATGGAAAATGAAGAAAATACAAATGAAGTAGCAAAGAAAAGATTAAGCGTGCCAGCAACAGTTTTAATAACAATAGCTGCAACATTAGGAGCAATAGTAGTTGCAAGGCTTATTTATTTTATATTTACAGGAAATTAAAATATGAATAAAATTAGATGAGTCAAATTATTTAATTTGAATATAAGTAATTTGGCTCATAAAAATTTATTTGTTTAGTGGTTGACGAATAATAAAAAAGATGATATAAATATGAAGTATTAAAAAAGGCCCCTTGGTCAAGCGGTTAAGACGCCACCCTCTCAAGGTGGAATCATGGGTTCGATTCCCGTAGGGGTCACCAAATAGAACAAAAGTTAAAAGGGAGTAGCTTTAAATTACTAATCAACAGTCGCGATATTAAAAATATCTGGTTAGTAAGCTAAATATAGTAAGCAAGACTTTTAAAAGGAAAAGACAAATTAAATTTGTGCAGGCCTTTTAAAAGTCTCTTTTAGTATTATAGAAAGTAGTATTCATATAATACAAGAACAATATGAAAAGAAAAAACAAAGATATAATAATATTTTTAACAAAAATGTTTAAAATATACATATAAAAGTAAGGAGTTGATGAAAATTGCAAAATGGCAATTGGTTTCAAAAGGATGTTAAAGAAGTAGAGGAAGAACTAAAAACAAACCTAGAACAAGGATTAACAAATGAAGAAGTGGCAAAAAGAAAGGAGAAATATGGACTTAATGAGTTAAAATCTAAAAAGAAAAAAAGCTTATTTCAAAAATTCTTAGACCAATTTAAAGATTTTTCAATAATAATTTTAATTATTGCAGCTATTGTTTCTGGATTTGTAGGAGTTGCAGAAGGAGAAGGGATAACAGACACAATAATAATTTTAATAGTAGTTGTAGTAAATGCGATAATAGGAGTAACACAAGAATCAAAAGCTGAAAAATCATTAGAAGCTTTGCAAAAACTAACTGACCATGCATCAAAAGTAATTAGAAAGGGAGAAGTAACAGTAATTCCTGCAAAAGAATTAGTACCAGGTGATATAGTTGTACTTGATACAGGAGATTATATCCCAGCAGATTTGAGAATAATTGAAGCTGTAAACTTAAAATCACAAGAAGCATCTTTAACAGGAGAATCAGTACCAGTTGAAAAAAATACTAATAAAATAGAAGATGAAGAAACAAGTTTAGGTGATAGACTAAATATGCTATTTTCTTCAAGTCTAGTAACATATGGTAGAGGAAAAGGAATTGTTGTTGAAACAGGAATGACAACAGAAGTTGGAAAAATAGCAGGAATGATAAACCAAGCAGATGAACAAATAACACCATTACAAAAGAAATTAAATAAATTAGGAAAAATTTTAGGAATTGCAGCAATAGTAATTTGTGTATTTATATTCATAATAGGACTAATACAAGGAAAAGAACCAATCCATATGTTTATGACAGCAGTTTCACTTGCAGTTGCAGCAATACCAGAAGGACTAGTTGCAGTATCTACAATAGTACTTGCAATTGGTGTACAAAAAATGGTTAAAAGAAATGCAATTGTTAAAAAACTTCCAGCAGTAGAAACATTAGGAAGTGCAACAGTTATTTGTTCAGATAAAACAGGAACTTTAACACAAAATAAAATGACAGTAGAAAAAATCTTTATAAATTCGCAAACAAAGGATTTAGAAGAATATAAAGATAATATAACAGAAGATATAAAGAAATTAGTATATGCAAATATGTTTTGTAATGATACAAAAATATCAAAAGATGGAACTTTAACAGGAGATCCAACAGAAACAGCATTAGTTGATATGGCATTTAGACTAGACTTTGACCCAAGTGTATATGACCAAATGCCTCGTTTGGAGGAAATACCATTTGATTCAGACAGAAAATTAATGACAACTGTAAATAAAGTAGATGGAAAATATATTGTATATACAAAAGGTGGAGTAGATGAATTATTAAATAGATGTAATAGTTATCTATTTAATGGAAAAATAAAACAAGATTTAGAAAATTATATTAAAGTAATAAAAGAAAAAAATGAAGAAATGGCAAAAGAGGCTCTAAGAGTTCTTGCATGTGGATATAAAGAGATGGACCATGAACCTTCAAAAGATGAAATTGAAAATCTAGAAAAAGACTTAATATTTGTAGGTATGGTTGGAATGATAGATCCACCAAGAGAAGAAGCTAAAAAAGCAGTTGAGAAATGTAAAACAGCCGGAATAAAAACTGTAATGATTACAGGAGACCATAAAATCACAGCAACAGCAATTGCTAAAAAATTAGGAATATTAGAAAATGAAGATGAAGCAATAACTGGTACAGAACTAGAAAAAATGACAGATGAAGAATTAGAGAAGAATGTTAGACATTATTCAGTTTATGCAAGAGTATCACCAGAACATAAAGTAAGAATTGTAAAAGCATGGCAAAAAAATGGAGAAATAGTTGCAATGACTGGTGATGGTGTAAATGACAGCCCAGCATTAAAAACAGCAGATATTGGTTGTGCTATGGGAGTTGTTGGAACAGATGTTGCAAAAGAAGCAGCGGATGTAATATTAACAGATGACAACTTTGCAACAATAGTATCAGCAGTAGAAGAAGGAAGAAGAATTTATGATAATATTTTAAAAGTAATTCAATTCCTATTATCAAGTAATGTTGGAGAAATAGTAGTATTATTTTTAGCAACACTATGTACACCACTATTTGCAAATTGGTTTGGAATAACAGATATAGCACATTTAGAAATATTATTACCAATACACATATTATGGATTAACCTAGTAACAGACTCACTTCCTGCGTTAGCACTAGCATTTGACCCAGCAAACAAAGATATAATGAATAGAAAACCAAATAAGCCTGGAAAAGGTGTATTTACAAAAGGAATGACATGGAGAGTAATATATCAAGGAGTAATGATAGGATTATTAACACTTGCAGCATTTATGATAGGATTAGCTACAACAACAGCTCCAATAGATGGATTAACACTTGATGAATCAAAAATAGAAGTAGGACAAACAATGGCATTTGCAACACTTGCTTTAGCAGAATTAGTACATGTATATAATGTAAGAAATAATAAAGAATCATTATTTAAAACAGGAATAAAAGGAAATAAAACACTAATACTTGCAACACTTGCATCAGCTGCTTTAATGTTAGTAATACTACTTGTACCAGCACTAAGAAATGTATTTAGTATACCAGTATTACCAACACAAAATATTTTAGAATTAATTGGATTAATAATAGCTCCATTAATAATAGTAGAAATATTTAAATTATTTAAAATAAACACTGTAAAAGGGGATTAAGGGACGGTCCTCTAAATCCCTAAAAGAAGGGATTAAGGGACGGACCTAAAAAATAATATTTTTAAATCTTGAAATAGCAATAAATTTTATTGCTATTTTTACTTATTTATGATAAGATATTTCTAGTAAAAAATGGAAAGAATATTGAAGATATTATGGACAAAAATGTCAAAATGGGAATGTCTCAAATGGACAAGGAGGGAAATATGAATAATAAATTTTATGTAACAACACCAATATATTATCCAAGTGGAAGATTCCATATTGGAACAGCATATACAACAGTTTTAGCAGATAGTATGAAAAGATATCATAAGTTAAAAGGTGAAGATACATATATGCTAACTGGAACTGATGAACATGGACAAAAAATACAAGAAAAGGCAGAAAGTGAAGGTAAAACACCTAAAGAGTATGTTGATGAAATGGCTAAAATGGCAAAAGAATTGTGGGCAAAAATGGATATTCAATATGATGATTTTATCCAGACAACAGAAGAAAGACATACAAAGGTAGTTCAAAAAATATTTGATAGATTTATGGAACAAGGAGATATATATAAAGGTGAATATGAAGGTTGGTATTGTGTACCTTGTGAAACATATTTTACTGAAACTCAGCTTGTTGATGGTAAATGTCCAGATTGTGGTAGAGAAGTAAGATTAATGAAAGAAGAAGCATATTTCTTTAATATGCAAAAATATGTTGATAGATTATTAAAATATTATGATGAACATCCAGATTTTATAAAACCATATTACAGAAAAACTGAAATGATTAACAACTTTATAAAACCAGGTTTAGAAGATTTATGTGTAACAAGAACTACATTTGATTGGGGAATAAAAGTATTAAAAGATCCAAAACATGTAATATATGTGTGGGTAGATGCTCTAACAAACTATCTAACAGCTTTAGGATATTTATCAGAAGATGATACATTGTTTAAAAAATACTGGCCAGCAGACTTACAAATAGTTGGAAAAGATATTGCAAGATTTCATTTAATTTATTGGCCAATATTCTTAATGGCATTAGATTTACCACTTCCAAAAACAATATTAGTGCATAATTTCATAATGATGAAAGATGGTAAAATGTCTAAATCAAAAGGAAATGTAATATATCCAGAAACACTAGTAGATAGATATGGATTAGATGCAACAAGATATTTCCTTTTAAGAGAAATGCCAATGACTCAAGATGGAATATTTTCACCAGAAAGTTTTGTTGAGAGATATAACTTTGATTTATGTAATGATTTAAGTAATTTATTAAATAGAACTGTCTCAATGGTAAATAAATATTTTGAAGGACAAGTTCCAAAATATAATGGTACACCAAATGAAGTTGATGAAGAATTTGAAAAATATACTATTAGTCAAATAGAAGAATTTGATAAAAAATGGAATAACTATGAAATAGCAAATAGTTTGCAAGAAATATGGAATTTAATTTCTAGAACTAATAAATATATAGATGAAACAATGCCTTGGAGTTTAGCAAAAGAAGGAGATACAGAAAAATTAGAATCAGCAATGTATCATTTAATTGAAAATTTAAGAAAAATTGCAATATTAATAAAGCCATTTATGAATGATACAGCAGATAATATATTAAGACAAATAGGAGTAAGTGATGAAAAATTAATTAATTGGGATAGCTTAAAAGGAGAATATAACAAAATAGAAAATACAAAAGTAATAGAAAAAGGTGAACCAATTTTCATGAGATTAAATGCAGAAGAAGAAATAGAATATTTGAAAAATATTATGAAAAAATAAATATAATATTTGAGGGGGAATTATATATGGAAGAGACAAAAGAAAAATTACAAAATCAAGAAAAAGTATCTAAAAAAGGAAAACACAAAGCAAAACCAACATTAGGTGATATAGTGTTTAGAGTTTTAGTAATTGTTGTTATTTTCTTTATTGTAGTAATTGCTTATGTTTCATATCTACAAAGCATAAATAAAAGTTCTAATACAAATAATAATCAAGTACAAACTACAAGAACAATAGAAAGAACAAATTAATGTAAAAATAGATATAATAAGGGATGTAAGAAATTAATGATACGAGAAGGATATGAATTAGACGTATATAATATTAATGCGAATTCTAAATTAAATAAAAGAAAATTGTTAATAGTAGTAATATTATTATTTATATTATTACTATTAATATTGGTTATAATAAATTCTGTAAGAATAATAAAAGCAAACAAGATATATAAGCAATATGCAGAACAATTAGAAAGTTTGAATTATCAAAAAGAACAAGAACTTGCAAAAAAAGAAGCAGAAAGACAAGCTAAAATTCCTAAATTAACAGATGAAGGAAAAAAGAACATAGAAGGAATTTATAATTCTAATACTAAAAGAGCTTTTTTAACATTTGATGATGGACCATCTAGTGTTACTAATACTATTCTAGATACATTAAAACAACAGAATGTAAAAGCTACATTTTTTGTTTTAGGTAGCAGAGTTGAAAAAAAGCCTGATGTTGTAAAAAGAATGTATGATGAAGGCCACTATATTGCAAATCACGGATATTCACATGTTTATGAAAATATATATGCATCACCACAATCAGTTTTAGATGAATACAATAGATGCAATGAAGCTGTAAAAAATGCAATTGGTGTTCCAGAATATAATTCACATTTGTTTAGATTTCCAGGAGGATTAGTTGGAGGAAAATATGCAGACATAAAAAATCAAGCAAATGAACTATTAAAACAAAATAACATTATGCATATTGATTGGAATGCATTAAATGGAGATGCTGAAACAAATAATCTTTCAATTGAGTTTGAATTAGCAAGATTGCAAGAAACAACTCAAAATAAAAATAGTATAGTAATATTAATGCATGATGCACCAGCTAAAAAAGTAACAGCAGAAGCACTTTCACAAATTATTGAATATTTAAGAAATCAAGGATATGAATTTAAAAATTTTTATGAAATTGTAAAATAAAGTTTTAAGAAAATCGATTGTATTTTTTATTTGTAACTCCCAACATCGCACAGTCTGTAAGAGAAAAACTAACTTTTTATGTATATAAAGATTATTAAAAATATTAAAAATTTAAATTAATAAGAACAGACTGTATGCTTGTTGGTCCCCACGAATTGTTACTGCATAAAAAATACAATAGATTTTTCTAATAAAAGTAAAAAATAAAATAATTGAAGGAGTGAGAAATTTGCCTAAGAAAATGGAAAAAAATACGATAGAAGAAAAACTAGAATATCTTGGATTAAATCTAGAAAAGATACCTGCATCATTGAAAAATTTTGAGCCATTAGATTTTAGAGTACCAAAATTTTATGATGAAAAGCAGTATAGACAATATAGATATATTCCAATAAAAGATATTCAAATATTATTAACTCCTACAAATAGATTAGATGAAATAGAAGAAAAATATAAAAAGGCGAGTCCTTTATATGAATATTTAGACCAAAAAAATGAAGAAAATATATTAAAGTATACAAAATTTTTAAGTATGCTAAAAGAAATAAAAATAGAAGATATAGAAAAAGTAGAGGAAGAACAAGAAAAATTAAATAAAGAAATTCCTTTTAGAGTAAAATTTGAAGGTAACTATTTATGGCAAATATATTATTCAGAAAATACAGATCAATATTTTATGTTAGTACCTACAGAAGATACTGATTATTCAACTTTTTTCTATCTTTTAAAAAAGAAATTAGAAAGAAAAAGAACTACAAAAATATTTGTGCCTGTTAGAAATGTTGGATATAGTAGGAATTACCTTAGAAAAAGTGATTTTGAAGATCTAGAAAATTATTTATGGCTTTTTACAAAAGATTGGCCATTAATATATGAAGTATATGATAAAAATAATGATTTAAGTATACGAATAGTTGGAGAAACAGAAGTATATGAAAAAGTAAAAAGTGCATATTGTAAGAAATTAGAAAGTAAAGAACAAGCAACAGAGTTTTATAAGTTATTAAAGGCATTATTTATTCTTCAAACAGAACTTCCAGATTATTTCAAATTTAGAACAGATATTAGTCAAACAGGAGAAATATTATTTTACTATTTTGATGAACAAATGGAATATGCAAATATATCAAATTGGATATTAGAAAGATATGAGGAAGGAATTAAACAAATAGAGGTTGCAAAAGAACTTATAACTACTAAACAAAAACAATTACAACAATTAAAAGAAGAAGCAGCAATGCAAGAAATAGAATACTTAGCAAAAGAAAAGCAAATTTCAACTTTTCTAGAATGTAAAAAAACTTTCTTTGGTAAGTTTAAATATTATTTCAAGTATAATAAAAAAAATAAAAAGAATTCTAAACTATCAGTAAAAAACGAAGAAAAACAAAAAGAAAATTTAGAAGAAGTAGATGAGAAAGTAGAAGAAAAGTTATCAAAAATCAAATTAAAAAAGAAAAACTACACAATAGAAGAATTATTAGAATTATACAAAAAACTTGAAAAACTTGAAAATAATTTAGGCGATATAATGATGGACATAAATGCATTAAAACTAAAAAATAAGAATCGTAAAAAGAAAATTGAAAATGCAACCAAATTTATTGAAGAAATAGATAGTCATAAAAAAAGTATATTTGAATTTTGGAGATATAGCAATAAAGACGAAGTAGCAGCACTTGCAGAAGGAGAAATTGAGGAAGTAAGTACTACTAAAAAGATTACAAGAGTATTTGATTATGAAGAAGACTTAGAAAAGTTTGGAAAAAATATGGATAAAATACAAAGAAAATTACTTACAAAAGACGAAACTGACAGTTTATATCTTTTATCTACAAATCTAATAGATATATTAAATAAAGTAAAAAATAACAATGTAATGCCAAAAGAGATAGAAAATAGCTTGAAACAAATAAAAAAGGAAGCAACAGAGGAAAAAATGTTAACTGAAAGTGAAGAATTTGATATATTTGGAGGAATGGCACAAGATAGAACTAAAGTATCAAAGATAAATAATAAGAGGCATAGAGAACTTCAAAAAGATAAATATAGTATTTTAGAAATAAATAAAAATACAAAACAATTAGGATATAAATTAGCATTAGAAAAAGTTATAGATAATGTAAAAAGCGCCCTTGAAAAAGTCGTACTTACAGAAGAATTGCCTGTATATAAAGCAATATATGATGATAAATTACACCCAGAAAATATAAATTTATTTGATATAAATGAAGAAACAGAAATGAACAAAATTATTAAGCAAGATGGAAATGAAATAAATTTATATAGAATACAGTTAAAAAAAGGAATAAATGCAATAAGTTATACAAATATAATTTTTTATGATAATGTAAATAAAACATTGCCACTAGGTCAAGATTTATCTACAAATGTTTTAATTGATGTAGGGAAATTAAATCTAAATTTAATTAGAGAAACTGAATTTAATATAGTACAATTTGAAAACAAAAATGATGATTTTTCAAATATTAACATAAAACATGTAAAAGTTCATGAATTTTAAAAAAACTATTGAATTTTACCAAATTTTATGATAAAATATTTAATGTAAATAAATAAAACCAACAAAAAAGCAAAGTATATATAAGCATAAATTATCACAAGAGAAAATGGACAAAGGCTGGAATCCATTGGTAATAGCTATATAGAAATTTCACTTTTTTAGGTCTTTTCTTGAAATTAATAGTAGAGAAAAGCGGTAGAACACCGTTAAAACATAATGAGGTTAGTTAATAAAAAAGATGTAAACTAATAAATTTAGGTGGTACCACGAAAGATAGCCATTTCGTCCTAATACAGGATGAAGTGGCTTTTTGTAAGGAAAATGTACATAAGGATTAAATTTTTAATAAAATTTGATAGGATGTGAGAATATGAAAAATAAATATTTAGAATATTATATGGACTCTAAAATGTATGGAAAAGATGAAGTACAAAAAAGTATTGAAAATACTAAAAAAGAATTTCCTAATAAAGAAATAGAAGTTCAGGTAAATTTAAATAAGTTTGGAGTATATATAATTAAATTTACATTTAAAAATAAGAATAGCTTTATAAAAAACATATTTATAAAACTAAAAATAAAAAAGAAAAATAAATTATTATTAGCAGAAAACAAAGAAGTAAAAACAAAACAAGACAAAGTACAAAAACGTTTTGAAAAATATTATGGCAAAACATATGGAACATATAAACCAACACATACATATAAACCATATTAAACTATAAATAAAATCATATAAATGAAAGGAGAAAACAATGAAAGAAGAAATTGCAAAAATTGGAGAAAACTCAAAAAATGAAATCAATAGCTGTAAAGACTTAAAACAATTAAGTGATTTAAAAGTAAAATATTTAGGAAAAAAAGGTGAATTAACAGTAGTATTAAGAGGAATGGGAAGTTTATCACCTGAAGAAAGACCAGTTATAGGAAGTTTAGTTAATCAGGTAAGAGATGAATTAAACGAATTATTTGATAAAAAAGAAAAAGAATTAAAACAAGAAGAATTAAAAAAAAGATTAGAAACTGAAAATATCGACGTAACAGAACCAAGTAAAAAAATAGAGTTAGGTTCATTACATCCAATAACACAAGTAATTGGAGAAGTAGAAGAAATCTTTTTAGGTATGGGATATGAAATTGCAGATGGACCAGAAGTAGAAAAAGCAATATATAATTTTGATAAATTAAACACACCACCAGACCATCCAGCAAGAGATGTTCAAGATACATTCTATATCACAGACGACATAGTATTAAGAAGCCAAACATCACCAGTACAAGCAAGAGTAATGGAAAATCAAAAGCCACCAATAAAGATAATATGTCCAGGTAAAGTATATAGATCAGACAGTATAGATGCAACACACTCACCAGTATTCCATCAAATAGAAGGATTAGTTGTTGATAAAAATATTTCTATGACAGACTTAAAAGGAACATTAGAAATGTTTGCTAAAAAATGTTTGGGAGAAAAAACAAAAATAAGATTTAGACCACATCATTTCCCATTCACAGAGCCATCAGCAGAAGCAGATGTATCATGCTTTGTATGTGGTGGAAAAGGATGCAAAGTATGTAAAGGAGAAGGATGGATAGAACTTCTTGGATGTGGAATGGTACATCCAAATGTTTTAAGAAATTGTGGAATAGACCCAGAAGAATATTCAGGATTTGCATTTGGATTTGGAGTTGAAAGAATAGCAATGGCAAAATTCGGTATAGAAGACATGAGGTTATTATTTGAAAATGACGTAAGATTTTTAAAACAATTTTAGGATTTAGGTAGGAGTTTGGGACGGTCCCTAAAATTCCCAAAGAGGATTTAGGGACAGGTCAAACTTAATGAGTTAATAAAAAATTGATAAATAAATTAGAAAAAATCAAAAATAGAATATAAAAGAAAAATATTAATATTTTTTCTTAGACAAATTAGTTAAATTTTAATTGATTAAGGAGTGTAAAAATAGATGAAAAAATTAGAAAAAACTTATAGATTTGACATAAGGGATTTTAATAGTGGAAAGTTTATAGAAGAATTACGAAAAATAAAACAAAAATATGGAATTGGAAAAGAAGAAGATAATATCTATGGAAACAAAAAAGTAAGAACTTTAGAGGCAGATTGGATAAACAATACAACATATGAAATAAAAGTTTTTGTAGAAAAAAGAAGCAAATGGAAAGATAGTTTAAAAGTAAAAGAACAAGGAGCAACAAGAAAAGAAATATTACAAAATAGAGATATGCTTAGAGATTTAAACAGTGCTATAGAGAATAATACATATCAAGATATACAATATGGAAATTGGCAAAGTGCTAAAAGATATCAGCCAAATACAAGATATAATAATGGTTGGGATAGATAAGAACGGGGGTGTCCCCAAATCATGGAAAGGAAGAATGTAGATGAAAGCAAGTATTGAATGGTTAAAAGAGTATAGCGATATTAATGTAACACCTGTAGAACTAGGTGATATTTTAACAATGACAGGTTCTAAAGTTGAAACAGTAGACCAAAAAGGAAATGATATCAAAAATGTTGTTGTTGGAAAAATTTTAGAAATAGAAAAACATCCAAATGCAGACAAATTGGTTGTAACTAAAGTTGATGTTGGAACAGAAGAAATACAAATAGTTACAGGTGCTAAAAACATAAATGTTGGAAATATTGTACCAATTGCAAAAGATGGAGCAGAATTACCTAATGGTGTTAAGATTAAAAAAGGTGAATTAAGAGGAATTGATTCATGTGGTATGATGTGTTCAGTTGGAGAATTAAATTTAGATATAGCTGATTACCCAGGACAAATTGAAGATGGAATAATGATTTTAAATAGAAGTTTTGAAGAATATTTAGGAGAAGATATTGTTGATATTTTAAATTTAAAGGAAGATATAATTGATTTTGAAATAACTTCAAATAGACCTGACTGTTTTTCAATTGAAGGTTTAGGTAGAGAAGTTGCAGTATCTTTGAATAAGAAATTTAAAAACCCAAGAGGAAATTTGAATAAATTAAAAGTAGAAGATAAAAAGTCAATAGAAGGTTTAAGTGTTGATATTGAAGCACCTGATTTATGCTACAGATATATAGCAAGAGTTGTTAAAAATGTAAAAATTAAGGAATCTCCAGACTGGATGAAAAGAAGACTTAAAGCTTGTGGAGTTAGAAGTATAAATAATATTGTAGATATAACAAACTATGTAATGTTAGAACTTGGCCAACCAATGCATGCTTTTGATATTAATTCTATTGAAGGAAAACATATAACAGTTAGAAGGGCAAAAAACGGAGAAAAAATTACAACATTAGATGAACAAGAAAGAGAACTAGATGAAAATAACTTAGTAATTGCAGATGATAAAAAGCCAGTTGCTATTGCTGGAGTTATGGGAGGATTAAATTCCGAAATAGAAAATGATACAGAAACTGTAGTTTTTGAATCAGCAGTATTTTATGGAGGAAGTGTAAGAAAAACAGCTAAAAAAGTTGGACTAAGAACAGAAAGTTCATCTAGATTTGAAAAAGGCTTGTCAGCAGAAAATGCATTAAGAGCAGTAAATAGAGCAGTTGAATTAGTTGAACTAATAGGAGCAGGAGAAGCAATAGATGGAAAAATTGATGTTTATCCTACAAAACAAGAAGTACATAAAATAAAATTAGATGTAGATAAAATAAACAACTTATTAGGTACAAAATTATCAAAAAAAGAAATGGTTGATATATTAGAAAAATTAGAAATTAAAGTAGAAAATGATGTTGCAATTGCACCATATTTTAGAATGGATTTAACATGCCTTGCAGATATTGCAGAAGAAGTGGCAAGATTCTATGGATATGATAAATTAGATTCTACTTTAATAAAAGCAGATACAACATTAGGAGTAAGAAATAAAGGACAAAAGATAATTAAGAAAATAAGAGAAGTTTTAGTAAATAGTGGTTTATCAGAAATTTACACATATGGATTTATAAGCGAAAAAGACTTGGAAAAATCAAACATTGCAGAAGATGTAAAGAAATATGCGATAACACTTCAAAATCCATTAGGTGAAGAATTCAAATTAATGAGACCATCAACAATTCCTAGTATGATGCAAATACTTGCAACAAATGCAAATAAGAAAAATCAAAATGTAAAATTATTTGACATTTCTAGAAACTACAAAAATACAAATCATCAAGTAGAAGATGGAGAAGTACCAATTCAAGAAGATATACTTACAATAGGAATGTATGGAGATAATATTGATTTTTATGTATTAAAAGGAATAATTGAAAATATTTTAGAAGCAATAAATGTAAATAGATATGATATTGAAAAAGAAAAGAATAATAGGTCATATCATCCAGGAAGATGTGCAAATATAAAAATAGGAATTGATACTATAGGAACAATAGGAGAAGCACATCCAGAAGTTTTACAAAATTATGATATAGAAAAAAGAGCATATATAGCAGAAATAAATATAACAAAACTTGAAAAATATTCAAGAGAAAATAAAAAATATGTTGAAATTCCAAAATTCCCAGCAGTTGAAAGAGATTTAGCAATAATTGTTGATGAAGAAGTAGAAGTTGGTGAAATAGAAAAAATAGTTACTAAAAAAGCAAAGAAAGCTAAAAAACCACTTGAAAGCATGAAATTATTTGATATATATAGGGACGAAAAAATTGGAGAAAACAAAAAAAGTGTTGCATATGCGTTAATGTTTAGAGATAAAAATAAAACACTTAGTGATGATGAAATAAATGTAGCAATGGATGAAATAATACAAGAATTACAAAAAACATTAAATGCAGAATTAAGAAAATAAGATAATTGAACGGACCTTTGAAAATTATTTGCAAAAGTACACATAATGTGGTAAAATAGATGTTGAAACTTTTTAACAATCTTTATTAAATAATTTTAGAAGGGAGAAAAATAATGAATCGGGAGAACATGAAAAAAGAAAGAAAATCATGGGAAGGTGAAGAAGGAAAAGTTGTATTGAGCAATCAATATTTACGGCTTAAATTATTTAGGTATAAGCCAGAAGTAAAGAAGCTGAATATAATTTGTACAGATGTTATACCAGACACGGATTATGACATTTTTAGACAGGAAGATTATGATAGACAATATGGTGATATTGTCGAAATGTATATTCCAAAAACACGGAAATTAGAATTAGAAATTGTATCCAAGAAGTTAGCAAGGAAGATAAATAATGATAGCTTTTTTGACAAATATGTTTCTATAGTTTTCATTGCTGTTGGAGCTGCAGGCCTTTGTGTCATAGATATGTTAAAATATTTGAAAATAGATAAAGCAATTATGATTGCAACTATTTCGACTCCTTTTTATGGCACTCTAATGGCTAATAGAAGTGAAGTAAATAAGTTTATACGTTTTTTTGATAGAATTAATCGATTAGATTATCAAAGGATGACTAAAATGTTTCATATCTTAAATAAAGATTTGATAACAGGGTCTAAATTTTTACTTGGAATTGATTATGAACAGTTAAAAAGATGTAGATTTATAAACTTTATTGCTGAAGATGAAAATCCAGAAACTAAAGTTGCAGAAAAAGTTTTTGGACCTATTTCAAATGATGGAGTAGTTACTACAATATCACAAGAGTGTATGTCACCAAATGTAGATAGATCTATACATTTGGTATCTTCACACGAAGATGCATTATTTAAAGCTCTTGAATACTTCAGGAGCTAGAAGTTTCAAAAAATAGGTGTTTCTGTAAAAGGAAATGCCTATTTTTCTGTGTTTTATTCTTGTTAAAAATTTAAAAATCTGTTATACTATCAAAAGAAAAAGGAGAGAAAAATGGTAGCAGAAGTAATAATAAATAGAGGGGCAAAAAAATTAAATAGGACATTTGATTACAATATACCAAATGAATTAGAAGACTTAATATTAGTTGGAAGCAAAGTAATAGTACCATTTGGGAGAGGAGAAAAACAAGAAGAAGCATTTGTAGTTAAATTAAAAGAAAATTCTCAATTTGCAAATAAAGAAATAATAAAGCTAGAAGAAAATTTAACAAATAAACAAATAGAACTTGCAAAATGGATGGCAAATAGATATTTTTGCAATGTGTCTGACTGTATTAAACTTATGCTAACACCAGGTACAAGAACAAAAAATAAAGAAAAAAGAATACAAGATAAAATAATAAATACAGTGTATCTAAAAAAAGATATAGAAGAAATAGAATTTGAAATAGAAACTGAAAAACTAAAATCACAAAAACAAATAAAAGCACTAAAATTTATAAAAGATAATGAAGGTGCAACAATACCAGAAATAGAGATGTTTACAGATGTATCAAGAGCAATTGTAAATACACTAATAAAAAATGGATATTTAGAATTAGTAGAACAAAAAGTAGAAAGAAATCCATTATTGTTAAAGGAATATATAAAAACAGAAAAATTACAATTAACAGAAGAACAGAGAATAGCATATGAAAAGGTAGAAAATGCAATAGAAGAAAATAGATATGAACAGTTTTTACTATATGGTGTAACAGGCTCACGGAAAAACTGAAATATATTTACAATTAATACAAAAAGTTTTGGAAAAAGAAAAAACTGCAATTGTATTAGTTCCAGAAATATCATTAACTCCACAAATGTTAGAAAGATTTATATCAAGATTTGGAAAAGATGAAATAGCAATATTACATAGCAAACTTTCAATTGGAGAAAGACATGATGAATGGAAAAAAATAAGAGAAGGAAAAGCAAAAATTGTAATAGGTGCAAGGTCAGCAATATTTGCACCATTAGCTAATATTGGAATTATAATAAT
>CALXXH010000009.1 GCA_944392635.1 uncultured Clostridia bacterium
ACATATTCTTCCTTGAAAATTGAATTTATTATTTGAATAATCCCAATATTTTGTATGGAATAATTTTTCTAATAATATACCTACTAAGTATTCCCATAGAGTTAATACTATTACTGAGATGAAAAATAGTAATAGTAAATTATTTGAAAAATTTTTTAAAAATAGTAACATTATTATTGCACCTATACCATATATAGGGCAAAATGGTCCTTTTAAAAATCCTGTGTTTATTAGCTTTTTTTCGCATATGGACCTAAAGATTGATTCCATTATCCAACCTAAGAATGAATATGTTATAAAATAAATTAATATATCTATAAAATTGTATTCCATTTTTACCTCTATTAAATTAGCCTTCTACTTTTTTAGTAGAAGGCCTTATTTTTACTTTTATTTATTAACTCTTACCCTCATTGTTTCTGTAACGTCATCTTCGTTATATACTGTTACGTCAAGTATATTTTCACCATCTTGTATTGGCCATTGATATTCTAATTCTGTTCTTCCTGATAGTTCTAGCTTGTATTTGTCAGTATCGTTTACTGTAAATTCTAGTCTTTTTAATCCTCCTTCATCAGAAACTCTAATTATGAAATTAGATGAACCATCTGTTGTTACTTCTAGATTAGGTTTTTTTACTCCTCTTACTTCTTGTGTTTTTGTTTGTGTTGTATTATTTATATCTACTACTATTACTGTTAATGTGTGTTGTCCCATTGGAATTTCAATACTTTGTTCTATTTGTGTGTTGTTTATATCTACTCTTGTTTCTTCTTCTTCATCCCAACGATATGTTAAGTATGATAATTCATTTTTTCCATTTGCTGTTACTTTTATATTGTTTCCGTCTAATGCAAAGTCTATTGTTATATCACCTTCTAAGCTATATGCTTTTTGATATGTTGTTTCTTGTCCATTTTCATCTTGTGCATATATTGTAAGAGTATTATCTCCTGTTGGTATTTCTATTACTTGTGAAACTTCTCTTCTTCCATTTGTTTGTATCTCTGTTTCTTGGTCATTATTCCATTTGTATGTTACTTTTGATAATGCTTTACTATGTGATACTCTTAATGTTATTTCTGTTTCACTTTCTTCCACTTGAATTGTTGGTTTGACATTTGCTGTATCTTCTTGTGAATTAGTATACATTGAATATGAACCTGAACCTATCATAAATATTCCAAATATCAGTATTGCTACTGAAAAGAACTTTAGTATACTTTCTATTGCAACTGGTCCAGAATTTCTTGGCATTTTTGGTTTTTTTGCTTTTTTATTTTTTTTGTTTGTATCTTCTACACTTAATATTTGATTCAATTTTTTCACCTCTTTTGTTTTGTCTAGTTGATTATATCATAACCAATTTTTGTTGTAAATATTTTTTTTGCATTAAAATTTCATTAAGTTTTATTAAATTAAAAAAGAACAAATCTAGCTTCGCTAGACCTTTTCTTTGCTTTTCAACATTTGCTATATTAATTTAAAGTCTAGCAAGAAGCGTATAAGATTTGTTGTCGCGAAAAATTGCTATGCAATTTTTCTGTGCATCTATGTTTTTTAAGTTATAGGAAATGCAGTTTCCTATAACTTAAAAATAGCTATATTCTTTTTTATCAAGATTATAGCTATTCATATAATTTATTTTAGTTTTGTGTGTATGGTAATATAGCAATATGTCTTGCTCTTTTTACTGCTGTTGTGATATCTCTTTGATGTTTGCTACACGCACCAGTTGTTCTTCTTGGTAATATTTTTCCTTTATCATTAACAAATTTTCTTAATTGTTCTGGATTTTTGTAATCTAGTTCAAAGTTTTTATCACTGCATAATAGACATACTTTTTTTCTTTGTTTTCTAAATCTTGGATTATAATCCTCATCATAATTTTTGTTATTTCTTTTATTTTGTTTTTTATCTGCCATTTCTATTCCCCCCTAACTATTAGAATGGTAAATCGTCGTTTGAAGATACTTCAAAATCTGCTCCCATACTTCCTGGTGCTGTATTTCCAAATGTATTTTCAAAAGAGTTTCCACTAGCTTCTCCATCTCTTTTACTATCTGCGAAATACGCTTCTTCAGCTACTACTTCTGTAACATAATGCTTTGTACCTTGGTCATCATCCCAAGTTCTTGTTTGAATTCTTCCAACGATTCCTACTTGTTGACCTTTCTTAAAGTATTTGCTACAAAATTCTCCTAGTTTGCTCCATGCAACTATGTTTATGAAATCTGCTTGTCTTTCTTCTCCTTGTCTTGCAAATCTTCTATTTACTGCTAAACTAAAAGAAGATACTAAGGTATTATTTGTTTGTGTATACCTTGTTTCTGGATCTCTTGTTAGTCTACCCATTAATATTACTTTGTTCATTTATTATCACCTTTCTTTACTTTAAATAAAGGCCCCTATATCTTTATTTAATTGTTATTCTTTCTTAATATTTTCCATCTTTGGTTATAATTGGTTTGAAACTATTTTTTTACTACGATGTATTTTATTATATCATCTGTAATTCTATAAACTCTTTCAAGTTCTTGAATTGAATCTGGTTTTGCTTCAAAGTTGAATAACATATATGTTCCTTCTTTGAATTTTTTGATTTCATAGGCTAGTTTCTTTTTACCCATATTTTCAACAGATTCTACTTTTCCATTTTCATTGATTAGTCCTGTAAATTTTTCTTCTAAAGCTTTTAAACCAGCTTCATCTACATTTGGATTAACAATGATAACACTTTCGTATTTGTTCATTATTTTCACCTCCCTATGGATTATAACCTACCTATACTTTTTGTATGGTAAGTAGAGTAGTTGCTATTAAAAATAGCTATGCCATTTTTAGCATAACTATTTTATCAGCTTTTTGTAGAAAAATCAAGTGTTTTATTAGATTTTTCCAAATTTAGAATATACTCTCATTTTCATTTAATATAATTTCTTTTAATTCATCTTTTAATTCCGGTAAAGATAATTATTCTATCTTTACTTTTCATAAATGATTACCCCCTCATTTTCTATGTCCTTGTATATTTTACTATCTTTTTGTATTTCAGTTATTTCAAATAAGTCCACATTTTTTTGTAATTTTTGTACCAAATCTTCTAAAAGTCCATAAAAATATATATTCAATAATTTTCCTTCACTATCTATAACTAAATCTATATCACTTTTTTCAGTAGGGGTATTTTTAGCATATGAACCAAAAAGTATTGCTTTTTTTACAGCAAAATTTTTAAATATATCTTTTAACATATTTTTCAATTCTTCAATTGTATATATTTTTTCGCACATATTAATTTATCCTTTCATATATTTTAAATATTAATGCATTTTTAGTATAACATATTATTCCATTTTTTTCTATACCCTAAAATAAATATTTTAATTATTTATTAGTTCTGCTTCTATATCTTGTTTTGTTATTATTTTTCCTCTACTATTTCTTTTATCTAAAAATTTCTGTACTTCTACAATAGGTATTGGTAATATTGAAATTATTAGTGTAATAATCCATTGAGTACTTGTTAATGGAACTAGTTTAAATATTTCTGCAAGTTGTGGTATTACAACTACTATTATTTGTACTAGAATACCTAATACAAAACTTCCTATTAAAAATTTATTTTCCATTATTCCTGTTTTTAATATTGATTTTTCACTTTTTATGTTGAAACTGTGGATAAGTTCTAATAATCCTATTGATACAAATGCCATTGTTCTTCCTACTTCTACACCAAAATATTTATTTCCTAAACTAAATGCAAGTAATGTTAGTAATCCTATCATTATTCCTTCTACTATAATTTTGTTCCATAATCCATCTGCAAATATGCTTTTTCTGCTATTTATTGGTTTTTTGTTCATTATATCTTTTTCTGCAGGTTCTAAACCTAGTGCTATTGCAGGTAGGGAATCAGTTACTAAATTTACCCATAATAGTTGTATTGCAAGTAATGGTGATTTTAAACCTAATAATAGACCTAAAAATATTGTTACAATTTCTCCTATATTTGTTGCGATTAAAAAGTGTATAGCCTTTTTTATATTAGCATATATATTTCTTCCTTGTTTCACTGCTTCTACTATTGTTACAAAATTATCATCTGTTAAAATCATATCTGCTGCATTTTTTGCTACATCTGTTCCGTTTTTTCCCATTGCAATTCCTATGTCTGCATTTTTTAATGCTGGACTATCATTTACGCCATCTCCTGTCATTGCAACCACTAGCCCCTTTTTTTGCCAAGCTTTTACAATTCTTACCTTATGTTCTGGTGTTACTCTTGCAAATACTGAGTATTCTTTTATATTTTCTTCTAATTGTTTTTGAGGCATCTTTTCTAACTCTTGTCCTGTCATTGCTTTATCATTTTTTCCTAATATATTTAGCTCTTTTGCAATTGCTGTTGCTGTTGCAATATGGTCTCCTGTTATCATCACTGTCTTTATTCCTGCTCTTTTACATGTTTTTACTGCTTCTTTAACTCCTTGTCTTGGTGGGTCTATCATTCCTATTAATCCTACAAATGTCAAGTCATTTTCTACTGCCCAAGTATCTATTCTATTTGGCAATATTTCAATATCTTTATATGCTACTGCAATTACTCTTAATGCTCTTTGTGCCATTTTTAAGTTTTGATTTTGTATTTTTAATTTTGAAAACGCTTCTCTTTCTTCGATTTCTTTATTACATCTGTCTATCAATACATCTGGTGCTCCTTTTGTTATAACTCTATATTTATTTCCAATTCTATGTATAGTTGTCATCATTTTTCTGTTAGAGTCAAATGGTATTTCATTAATTCTTGGTGTTTTAGAATTTAATTCGTTTTTATCTTTATTTATGGTTAATGCATATTCTACTAATGCTGTTTCTGTTGGCTCTCCTTTTACTACTTTTTTATTATCTTCTATATCTATATCACAGTCTGTACATAATGCCACAAGTTCTGCTGCAAATTCTTGATTTTTACTATATATTTCTACAACTTTCATTTTGTTTTGTGTTAAAGTTCCTGTTTTGTCTGAACATATAACATTACTACTTCCTAATGTTTCAACTGCTGGTAATTTACGAATAATACTATTCTTTTTTGCCATTTTAGTTACACCAATTGATAATACTATTGTAACTATTGCAGGTAACCCTTCTGGAATTGCTGCAACTGCTAGTCCTACTGCTGTCATAAACATTTCCATTGGTTCTATATTTTTTACTATTCCAATTAAAAAGATTGCAAAACAAATCACTAAACATACTATTCCTAAAGTTTTTCCTACTTGTCCTAATTTTTTTTGAATTGGTGTTTCTGGTGCTTTATTTTCTATTATCATATTTGCAATTTGTCCAACTTTTGTGTTCATTCCTATGTCTGTTACTATTGCCATTCCATGTCCATTTACTATTATTGTTGACATATATGCCATATTTAGTCTATCGCCTAATGGCACATCTTTTTTACATATTATTTCTGCATTTTTGCTTACTGCTTCTGTTTCTCCTGTTAAACTTGATTCTTCTATTTTTAGATTATGTGCCTCTATTATTCTACTATCTGCTGGAACATAGTTTCCTGCTTCTAATATAACAATATCTCCTGGAACTAGTTCTTCTGCATTTATTTCCTTAGTTTTTCCTTCTCTTATCACTTTTGTTTTCCTAGGTGTCATTTTTTGAAGTGCTTCTATCGACTTTTCTGCTTTTGTTTCTTGGATTACTCCCATGATTGCATTTAGTATTACTATTGCTATTATTATGATTGAGTCAATATAGTCATTTTCTCCTTGCATATATGAAACTCCAGCTGATATTATTGATGCTATTATTAATATGATTATCATGAAATCATTGAATTGTTTTATAAATCTCATTAATATTGTTTCTTTTTGTTTTTCTTTTAATTTGTTCTTTCCATATTCTTTTTGCCTATTTTCTACTTCCTCTTTGGCTAGTCCACCTCTTTTATCTGTTTTTAGCTTTTGCAAAACTTCTTCTTTTCTTAATGTTTCCCACATATTTCTCTCTCCTTTGTATTGATTTATTTAAATATATGAGAGAAATCTTTTTTTATTCTTCTATTAGCAAAATATTATGTAATTCATATTATATATATAAGGAGGAACATCATGTTATTTTTAGCTATTTCAAGCAGTATTGACTCTTTTGGCATAGGTATTACTTATGGGATTAGAAATACTAAAATTTCTAATTTGGCTAAATTCATTTTATTTATAATTTCTTTTGTTGTTTCCTTTTTTGCTGTATATTTTGGTGATTTTTTAAAGGATTTATTACCTGATGATGTTGCAAATTATATAGGTGCTTTTTTATTAGTTTTTCTTGGTGGTTTTGTTTGTTTTCAGGCTATGAGAAAAAATATTGTTAAGGATAATAAATTGTATGATGAGGTATTTACAGAACCAAAAATTTATCGTTTTTTTATTAAGTTTTTAGGTATTACTATACAAATTATTAAAGATCCAATTTCTTCTGATTTAGATAAGTCTAATTTAATAGATGGGAAAGAGGCTATATTTTTAGGTGTTGCCCTTTCTTTGGATAGTTTTGCAATAGGTATTAGTAGTGGTATTTTAGGTATACATTCATTACTTTTTCCTTTGTTAGTAAGTATCTTTCAATTGATTTTTATAAGTTTAGGAAATTTTGTTGGCCGTTTACTTAATAGTTTTAATAAAGTTCCTGAATATATTTGGTCTATGATATCTGGAATTTTATTGATTATTATTGGGTTTGTTAAACTGTTTTAGATATTAGAATTGGTAATAAAAAAGTATTAAATGACGAATGTGAATGGAATTTATATATGATGTAATGTTAGCCGAGGAATTTAATAATTTTTTATTACCAATTCTATTTTTAAATCATGCTATGTATAAATTCCATTTTAATGGTTATTTTATATATAAAGAAATATTATCAAATTTAATAAATTATTATGACTATTAGCTATTATAAAAGATATTTTATGTAGCTGTATCCTGCACAAATAGTGTGTTTTATGGTTTTTGACATTTGTGATGTATTTTTGTCATTTTGGGTCTATTGATATTTTTGTCATAAAAGTAGACAATATTTTATATATTTACGAATAGGGAAAAAGGAGATTGGATTGTATGAAAAATGTTGAAGCAAAAGAATTATTTGATACATTAGGTAAAAATGTTAAATATTATAGAAAGTTATATAATCTTAAAAAAGGAAAAATGACTCAAGAAATGCTAGCAGAAGCTGTTGATGTTTGTACTGCTTTAATTGGTAATTTGGAAAGCGAAAATATAGAGCAAGGTGTTAGTGTTATTACTTTAGTTAAATTAAGTAAAACATTAGGCGTTTCTATTGATGATTTACTAAACCAAAATCATCCTGAAGAATAATTTAGTTTTAAGTATTATTATAGGACAGATGTATTATTATATAATTTATCTGTCTTTTTATTGTATAGGATTCTTAAATAACCTATTAAAATGATGTTATAATATATTGAATAAATTTCGAATGTGATTGGAGAAGATTTAGAATTTCTTTAATAATTTTATGGAAAGAGTTCAAACCTTGTGTTTGGAAGGGTGCCATAAAATTATTTTAGAAATTCTTAATTTTCGTATTGAGCCGAGAAATTTATGAAATATATTATAACATCATTTTTAATTATAGTGTAGTCAATCTAATTTTACTTATTTAATTTCATAGATAATAGTTTTGATATTCCACTTTCTTCCATAGTAACACCATAAACTGTATCTGCTGCTTCCATTGTTCCTTTTCTATGTGTTATTACTAAGAATTGTGTGTCTTTTGAGAATTTCTTTAAATATTCTGCAAATCTATATACATTTACATCATCTAATGCTGCTTCGATTTCGTCTAAAACGCAGAATGGTGCTGGGTTTATTTTTAGTATTGCAAATAGCAAAGCGATTGCTGTAAATGCTTTTTCTCCTCCTGATAATAACATCATATTTTGCAATTTTTTTCCTGGTGGTTGTACAGTTATTTCTATTCCACATTCTAAGATGTTTTCTTCATCTTCAAGTTTTAATGATGCATTTCCTCCACCAAATAGTTCTTTAAATACTTCTGCAAAGTTTTTATTTATTAGTTCGAATTGCTCTTTAAATTGTTCTTTCATTGTTGTTGTCATTTCTTGTATCATTTTTCTAAGCTTTGACATTGTATTCTCTAGGTCTACTCTTTGTTCACACATGAAGTCATATCTTTCTTTCATGTTTTTATATTCTTCAATTGAATCAATATTTATGCTTCCTAGTTCTTTAATTTCTGTTCTTAGATTATTTACCTTCCTTTGGGTTGTTGCTACATTTTCTGGTTTTTTGTATTCCTCTTGTACATTGTTTGGTGTTAATTCATATTCTTCCCACATTTTGTTTATTATTGCTTGTATGTCTTCTTCTAATTTTGTCTTTTTTACATCAATTTTTACAATTTGTGCTTTTAGGTCTTCTATAACTTTGAATTTATTAGATATTTCTTCTTCTTGTATTGATAATTTCTTATTTTTCTCAAGTCTTTCATTTTTTAGCTCTTCTATTTTACTTCCACTGTTTTTTACTTCTTCTTTTATATCTTCTATTTTTTGCTTTGTTTCTTTGATGCTTTCTTCTAAATTAAAATTATCATGTTGTATTTGTTCTATTTGTTCTTTTTTGTTTTCAATGCTTTTTACTGTGTTTTGAATATCTAAATTTATTCTTTCTTTTATTTCATCAATTGAAGCTTCACTTTCATCAAAAGATGATACTGATATTTTCAAGTTTGTAATATCAAAGTTTAAATCATCAATATATTTTTGGTCATCTTTGTTTAATTCTGCAAATTCTGTAATTAGTTTCGTTAATTCTTCATTTTGTTTTGTTAATTCTTCTATTTCTTTTTCTATTTCTTCTTTTTTAGTTGTTGCTTCTTGTTTTTGATTTTCTAGTTGTTTTTGTTCATCTTTTAGTTTTTGTAATCTTTTTTCTAGTTTTTCTATATTTTCATCTATTGCTACAACTTTTTGTTTTTCTGTTGCATATGTAATATCAATTTCTTGTAATTCTTTTTCTAGGTTTGTTGCTAGTTCTATTGTGTCTTCAATTGAATTTTCAAAATCTTCTTTTTCCTTTTTGATTTTTTCTGTTTTTTGTTTGATTTCTTGTATTTCTTTTCCTAGTTTTTCAATTTCTTTTTCTCTACCTAGAATGTTTACAGTTTTCTTAGCAACAGAACCTCCTGTAATTGCACCTGATGGATTTATCATATCTCCTTCTAATGTCATTATTCTAAATGTATATCCATTTTGTTTTGCTACTTTTATTGCTGTATCCATATTGTCTACAATTACTGTTCTTCCAAGTAGGCTGATTATTATTTGTTCATATTTTTTATCAAACTTTATTAAATCTGATGCAATTCCTATTACACCATTTTCTTTTCCTTTAATTTTATCTAGTTTTTTTCCTTTTACTGATGCAATTGGTAAAAATGATGCTCTTCCTAAATTGTTTTTTCTTAGATGTTCAACTAATTTTTTTGCATCTTCTTCTGTGTCTGTTACAATGTTTTGAAGCGACATTCCTAAACTCATTTCAATTGCTGTTTGGTATTTTTCTGGTACATCTATAATATTTGCTAAAACTCCATGCATTCCTTTTCCTAGTTCTTTTATGTTTTCACAGTCTTTTAATAAGCTTTTTACACTTTTTACATATCCTTCTTTTTCTTTTTCTGTTTCAATTAGAAATTTTTGTCTTGATTCTTTCATTCTCATTTCATTTTCTAATTGATTAATTTTTATATTGTATTCTTTGATTTTTTGGTCTGCACTTTGTTTTTTACTATTTATTTCTTCTAATGATTTTAGTACATTATTTCTTTTACTATCAATTTCATAAAATCCTTTTGAAATGTCTTCTTTTTGAAGTCTTGTTGCATCTAGTTCTGAAATGTAGTTTGAAACTTCGTTATTTATTTGTCTTTGTCTTTTTTCATAATTTTCAAAATTAATGTCTTGTGTATGACTTTCAGATTGTAATTCATATTTTTTATCAGTATTTTGTTCTACTTGCTTTTTATATTCTTCTATTTCAAGTTCTTTGCTTGATAATTTTTTTGTTATTTCTTCTAGTTCTTTTTCTTTTTCTTGTAATTCTTTTTCAAACTTTTCTCTGTTTTGTTTTAAATTATCTCTTTTTTCTTCTTTTTGTTTTATTTCTTCTTCTAGTTCTTTTTTTCTTATATTTAATTCTTCTATTTCTTTTTCATATCTTTCTTTATTTTCTTTGTTATTGCTAATTCTTGTATTTGCTACATTTATGTCTGAATTTAGCATTTCTATTTCTTTTTGGCTTTCAAATCCTATATTTGACATTTCTTCAATTTGGTTTGTTATTCTATCTACTTCTTCTTTTAAAGCTTCTTTTAGTTGTTTTATTTTTTCTAAGTTTTGTTGTTCTTCATCACATTGACTTGTATATATTTCTTCATCTTTTACTATTTCTTCTAAACTTGCTTTATATTTTTCTATATTGTATAGAAATAGTCCTATTTCTATGCTTTTTAGTTCTTCTCTTAGACTTAAGTATTTTTTTGCTTTTTCTGCTTGTAGTTTTAGTGGTTCTATATTTGCTTCTATTTCTGCTAATATGTCATTTATACGAAGTAAGTTTAGTTTTGTATGTTCTAGTTTTTTCTCACTTTCTGCTTTTCTTGTTCTAAATTTTACAATTCCTGCTGCTTCTTCAAAAATATGTCTTCTGTCTTCTGATTTGTTGCTTAAAATCTCATCAATTTTACCTTGTCCAATAATTGAATATCCATCTTTTCCAATACCTGTATCCATGAATAATTCTAATACATCTTTTAGTCTACAAGGTACTTTATTTATGTAATATCCTGTTTCTCCACTTCTATATATTTTTCTTGTAACTGTTACTTCTGTATATTCTATTGGTAGTGTACCATCTGTATTATCAAATACTAATGATGCCTCTGCAAATCCTAGTGATTTTCTATTTTGAGTTCCTGCAAATATGATATCTAAAGATTTTGTACCTCTTAGGGATTTCATACTTTGCTCTCCAAGTACCCACCTTATACTGTCTGAAATATTACTTTTTCCAGATCCATTTGGTCCTATTACACTAGTTATTCCTGGCATGAATTCTAATACAGTTTTATCAGCGAAGGATTTAAATCCTTGTAATTCTAATCTTTTTAAATACATTTATTATCACCTTTTGTTTTTCTTTTCATATTTTCCCTACTTATGTAGTTTATACTATTTTGTATAGAAAAGTCAACATTTGGCCTTTATTCTTTTTAATGTTGTACTGAATCATATACTATTGTTTTTGCTATATTATATATTAGTCTTTGTTTTTCTGGGTTGCATTTTGCTATTATTTCGCCTAGTTCTTTTGTTAAATAGTTTTCTGCTTTTATAGTTACTCCTGATACAAGGTATTCTAAAGGTACTTCTAATTTTTCGCTTATTTGTGCTAATCTTTTTAAATTTATCCCATGACCTCTTTCTGCTCTACTAATAAATGCTACTGCAACATCTATTTCTTCTGCTAATTTTTCTTGAGACCAGCCTTTTTTCTTTCGTGCTTCTTTTATTCTTTCTCCAATTAAAAAGTAATCAATAGACATATTATCAGCTCCTCTCTTGGGGTAAATATATCATCATAAGTTTTAGTTGTCAATACTTTTTATGAAATTTATGTGTAAAATTCAATTCTTAGTTTCTGGTTTTTCCATTTATAAAAGATGGACTTGAAAATCCATCCTTATTTTAAATTAGTTCAATTGGTATTATATGGTTTTTTCTGTCTATTGGGAATATTTCTTTTGATAAACAAATAACGCCTCCTTCTCCAACATTCATTTGAAATTTTTCTAATATATCAAAATTTTTTACTGCTTGTTTTTTTGGATTATAGCTTTTTTTTATTTCTAAAGGATATACTGTATTATTATATATTATAAGTAAATCTATTTCTTTTCCATTATTATCTCTATAATAATATAAATATTTTCTACTATCTAATCCTTGATTTGTAAATGATTTTATTATTTCTGTAACTACATATGTTTCTAATATAGGTCCATTAAATGCGCTTTTTTCTAATGTTATACTGTCCATATATCCTGCTAAATAACATGCTAATCCTGTGTCCATAAAGTAGATTTTGGGTCTTTTTACGATTCTTGCTACATTGTTATTAGAATATGGTTGTAATAGATATACTAGTCCTGTACTAACTAATATTGATAACCAATTTTGTGCTGTCATATTATTTATTTCTACTGAATTTGATATATCATTTATATTTAATTCTTGCCCAGTTCTTACTGCTATTGATTCTATGAATTTCAAAAATTTTATTTCATCTTTTACATTTATTAGTTCTCTTATATCTCTTTCAATATATGTTTTTATATATGTTTCAAAAAAATCTTTGCTATCAATATTTAGATTTGAGTATAATTCTGGATAACTTCCTTTTAGTATTTTTTTATATAGTTTATTAATATCTGTCTTATTTACTCTTTCCTTTTTTTCTAATTTTTTATATTCTGGTAGAAATATTTCTTCTTTCTTATTTTCAATTTCTCTATTAGATAATGGATATAGTTCTAATATTCCTACTCTCCCAGCTAGTGATTCACTTATATCTTTCATTGTGTGAAATACTTGTGAGCCTGTTAAATAATATAATCCTGTTGCTTGTACTTTGTTGTTTTCTAGATGCTCTTGTCTTTTTTTGTCTACAATTATTTTTATATATGATAATAAATTTGGTGCATATTGAAATTCATCTATTATTAGTGGTGCTTTATATCTATCTAAAAACATTTCTGGGTCTTCAACTGCTAATGCTCTTACTAATAAGTTATCTAGTGATATGTAGTTTATTTTATTTTCTTCTTTTTTTTGTAGATTATTTAATAAAGTAGTTTTACCAACTTGTCTTGAACCAGTTATCATCACAACAGGAAATCCCTTTGATAATTTAATTAATTGTTCTTCTATAGTTCTTTTTATATATCCACTCATTTTCTTCACCTCATTAATATATTATTAATTATTCTATATATATTATACATTTTTTATACTATTTTTGCAAGATTTTTATACAAATTTATACTTTTATTATAAATTTGTATAAATTGAAAGCAGACTTAATATTAAATCTGCTCTTTTATTATATATTTTATTGCACTTGTTCTGCATATTTGTTGTTTATGACTTTTTCATATGGTGCTTTTTCTTGTAATTCCCCTGCCATTGTCATTACTTCTTCTAATCTGCGATATGCTTCTTCTTTTAATACTGGTGTTTCATTCCATGCATCTATGTCTTTATAGCTTTGAACTGCATTTGCTAGTTGCTCTATATCTGTGTCTGGGAAGAAGCTTTGTATTACTTCTGCAATTTCTATACTTGTATGTTCTTTTACATATTGCTGTCCTTTATATATTGCATTTGTGAATTTTTGTATTGTATCTTCATTATTTTCTATATAGCTTTTTTTAGCAAAGTATGCTGTATATGGTATTTCTCCTGATGCTTCTCCAACTGAAGCTACAACATATCCTTTTCCTTCTTTTTCTGTTAATGATGCTGTTGGTTCAAACAAAGTTACATATTCTGCATCTCCACTTGAGAATGCTCCTGCCATTAAGTCAAATTTTATACTATCATCTAATGTTAAGTCTGTTTGTGGGTTTATTCCATTTTTCTTTAATACATATTCTAATGTCATATATGGTACTCCACCTTTTCTTCCTGGTATTACTGTTTTTCCTTTTAAATCTTGCCAACTAAAATTGTCTGTATCTTCTTTTGCAACTAAAAATGAGCCATCTCTTTTTGTCATTTGTGCAAATACTTGTGTATAGTCTTCTTTTCCTTCATTATATACATATATTGAAGCTTCTGGTCCTGCAAATCCTATATCACATTGCCCTGAGAGTACTGCTGTCATTACTGCATCTGCCCCTTGACCTGTTGAGAGTTCTATTTTCATCCCATTTTCTTCAAAATATCCGTTGTTTATTGCAACATATTGTGGTGCATAGAATACTGATCTTGTTACTTCATTTACAGTTATTGTTTTTAATTCGTTTTCATTGTTGTTTGTTTTATTTTTAGTTATAAATATACTTATTACTATTGCTATAAGTATGATTATTACTATTGCGTATGTTATTGTTTTTTTGTTCATTTTACACCTCCTTGTTTAAGCTTTATATATTTTATGTTTATTATTTTTATTTGTGCCTATATATTTTTTAGTTATATTAACTGTATTTTATAACGAAAAAAATAAACTTTAGATTTTTGATTTCAGTGCATCAGTACATTTCGTTTATATCTAAAGTTTATTTTTATTATTAATTTTTATTTAATTAAAGTTCAGGTTCATCTTGCTTAGGTTCTTGTGGTTGAATTTTTTCAGTATTTTGTGTAATTTTTTCGGCAAACTTTTCAGCATTATCTTCACCTATTTCTTCACTATTTTTTGCAGTTTCAACTAACCATTGTCTAAATTCTTTGCCTTCTTTTCTTTTTCCGCTGTTTTCTTTTGCTTTTTCCATTTTTTCTCTTATTTCTCTAGGTTTTTCTATTGTTTCATAACTTTCCCTTTTTTGTTCTATCATATTTCTTTCATTTATTTTTGCAATACTATATGCTGACCTTAAATCTGCTATGTTTCTTCCTCTTTCTTCTTCTTCAACTAACAAATAGTCTAATTGTCCTTCTCTTATTTTTTGTACTTTCATAAATGGTCTTAATTGGGATACTTTGCTTACAACTTTATCTAGGTTATCTATCACTTTTTTTATTTCTTGCTCATCCATACTATTTGGTAGTTGCGATACTGGAATGTTTAAGTCTTTTAGTGCTTTTAATAATCCCAAATATTTAAGTTTTGCTTTTCCATTTTTATTATATATATCTGGGTCATTTTTTATTGCATCATTACATATGCTATAAATATCAGCTATACCTATTTCTTGTAAATTTATTTTTCTATATTCTACTCCCATTTTAATCCCCTCTCTTTCTTTTGGATACATATTAATTATATCATATTTTTTGATATTTGGCAATTTTGAGGGGTTTTTTTATATTTTATTTATTTTTTTACTTAAATTTTTTTGTTTTCATTATAATTTTTTCTAGTAATAGGACAGCTAAATACATTAATCCTGCAACAATTCCTAGAATAATTACACTTGCCATTACTAAGTCTAATTTGAATACTTGACCTCCATATACTATTAAGTATCCAAGTCCTGCTTTTGATACTAAGAATTCTCCTGATATTACTCCTACAAGTGATAATCCTATATTTACTTTTAGAGAGTTTATGAATGTTGAAATATTTGCTGGTATTACTATTTTTGTTAATATTTGAAATTTACTTGCATTAAATGTTTTTGCCATTTTTATTATTTCTTTATCTGTTCTTAAAAACCCGTTTAGGTTTTCAAGTATTGTTACAACTAGTGAAATTGCTACTGCCATTACTATAATTGCTGGTGTTCCTGCTCCTACCCATATTATTATTACTGGTCCGGAGCGCTACTTTTGGCAGGCTGTTTAATACTACTAGGTATGGGTCTAAGACTTGTGATAAGAAATTTGACCACCATAATAGTATTGCAATTCCTATTCCAAGTATTGTTCCAATGGAAAATCCAACTATTGTTTCATAGACTGTTACCCATATATGTTTTATTAGGTCTTGTGAACCTAAATTTATTAATGTATTCCATATTCTACTTGGCTGACTCATCATAAAGCTGTCTATTATTCCTTTATTTGCAAGTATTTCCCATATTGCAAGAAAAGCAATAAGTATAAATATTTGAGTAAATAGTACTAATATTTTTTTCTTCTTTTTGTTTTTTAGGTATTGTTTTCTTTCTGTTGATTTTAAAATTATTTGTCTATTCATCTACACCAAGCTCCTTCCATAATGTGTTAAAGTATTTGCTGAATTTTGGGCTTTCACGGCAATTTATTGGATTTCTATTTTCTATTTCAAAATCTATTTTTATTATATCTTTAATTGTTCCTGGTCTTTTACTTAATACTAATACTTTGTCTGCCATGCTTATTGCTTCTGAGATGTCATGTGTTACTATAATTGTTGTTATTCCTTCTTTTCTTAAAATGTGGTATATGTCATTTGTTACCATTATTCTTGTTTGGTAATCTAATGCTGAAAATGCTTCATCTAATAATAGTATTTTAGGTTTTACTGCAAGTGTTCTAATTAGTGCAACTCTTTGCCTCATTCCTCCTGATAGTTCTGCTGGGTATTTGTCTTTGAAGTCATATAGATTGTATTTTTTTAATAAATCCTCTACATATTTTTTATTTTCTTCATTTACTTTTCCTTTTACTTCTAATCCAAAAATGCAGTTGTTAAATATTGTTCTCCATTCTAATAGGCAGTCTTTTTGCAACATGTATCCAACTTTATTTGATATTCCTTCTATTTTTTCTCCTTCTATGTAGATTTGGCCAGTTGTCTTTTTTTCAAGTCCTGCTATTATTGATAAAAGTGTTGATTTTCCACATCCACTTGGTCCAATTATTCCTATAAATTCTCCTTTATTTACTCTAAAATTCACATTATCTATTGCCAAAACTTCTCCTTTTTCTCCTTGGTATTTTTTGCTTATGTTTTTTACTTCTAATATCTTTTCCATAATATCAACCATACCTTTCTTTTGTTTATATTGTATTTTATGTAAAACAAAAATAAAAGTTACCAAGTATGTAACTATGAATTTAGTTATTTATACTTGATAACTTTTTTATTTAATTAATTAACTTGTTCTATTAAATGCTATTCAATATGTTATTCATTTTTTGTACAAATTTTTCATCTTGCTTTGTTTTTAATATTTGTGTTTTTATTTTGTTAATAATTTCTTGCTTTGCCTTTTCTTGCCCTATCTTTTCTCCTTTAATCTGTCCTCTTTTCTCTGCCTTTCTTTCTAGTTCTTTTCTTTGTCTTTTTTCTTCCTCTACTATTCTTTGTACTAATGATTCCATATTTTCACCTACCTTTTCATTAATAATTTTAAATATTTCTTCTTGTCCATCTTCTCCTAAAATTCCTCCAAATAAATATGTTGTTATCTCCCAAATTTTGTCTAATCTTTCTTTGTTATTTTCTCTTTCTACTATTAGTTTGATGTTATTCACAAGATTTCTTTTATCTTTTGCTTTTTCCATTATTAAAGCATAGCTAAACATTGTTTCTTTTTCTAATAAATCTTTTAGGCCGTATGTATTTACATCTATCAAGTTATATTCTAAATCAATTCTATATTGTTCAAATGTTGTTACCTTTATTTGTTGGTCTTTATAGTTTCTTGGAACATTCCATTTTGTTTGCCCTGTATAAACTACAACTGGTACTATTAATGGATATTTTGACTGTTTATTTTTTTGTTCTTTTTTCCATTCATTTACAATGTCTATACAATAATTAAGTATCCTATATGGCATGTTATAGTCTATTGTAGATTGATGTTCTATTAGAAAATATACGTCTTTATTTTTCATTTTGTATACAATGTCTGCTTCTTTTGATTTATATTTTTTTGTAATATAACTATTTGTGTATTTTTCTATATCTTCTTCTAATATTTTTTCATTTGGTTTTAAAAATTTATTTACTAAATTAACTAATTCTTTCTTATCTTTTAGTATCTCTTTTATTAATTTATCATGTGGTTTATTTTCGTTTTTATCATCTTTTGTAATGATTAGATTATATGTTGCACTTTCTTCTGCAAGTCCACTTACAAAATTCCTTCTTACAGAATGAATACCTTTAATATAATCATAGTATGTAAAAACTTTCAATTGCATTCCTCCTAATTATATATCTATTTTATTCGTATGTCAATATATATCTTGAAGTAAATTTACTGTTTTAATATTTTTACTTCATCTCCTTTCTCTATTTTTTTCTAGTTTGTTGGAAATTTTAGAATTTAATTTTGAAAAAAACTTTTTCTTGAATAAACTCTTTATTTGCTTACAATAATATATTACCATAAAATGGAAAATATTGCAAGTGTTTTTTACAATATTTTCCATGATTTTATTCTTACTAAAAAATACTCTTATATATATTTCATAAATTTCTTGGTTCTATATAAATATTAAGAATTTCTAAAATAATTTAAATCAGTCAAAATATGTGCTTATTTCTTCTAATCCTTCAAAGTTTTTTTGTCTAAATATATCATATACAACTATTGCTACTGAGTTAGATAAATTTAATGACCTTAGTGTTTTTCTCATTGGTATTCTTATTGTTTTATCTATATATTTTAATAATATATCTTCTGATAATCCTTTTGTTTCTTTTCCAAATAATACAAATACCTCATCCATTTCTTTATACTTTGGTTCTGAATATACATGTTTTCCTTTTGTTGTTACAAAATACATATTATTTTCTTCTGGTTTGTATTTTTCTAAAAACATTGCAAAACTGTCATGTTCTTCTATTTCTAGTTTATCCCAATAATCTAAACCTGCTCTTTTTACTGCTTTTTCTGTTATGCTAAATCCCAAGGGATATACTAAGTGTAATTTTGCACTAAGTGCTGCACATGTTCTTGCAATGTTTCCTGTATTTTGTGGTATTTCTGGTTCTACTAGTACTACATTTAATTTCAATTTTATCACTTTCCTTCTTACTATATTTTTTGTCTTACATATTCATAAAGAATAATTCCTGTTGCAACTGATGCATTCAAGCTTTCTGTTTTTCCTAACATTGGTATTTTTACTTTTTTGTCTGCTAGGTTTTGTATTTTTTCTGTAACTCCATTTGCTTCATTTCCTATTACTATTACATCTTTTTTATATTTTACATCATAAATGCTATTGTCTGTTTGTAGTGATGTTGTTAAAATGCTAAATTTGTGTTTTTTTATTTCTTTTAATGTGTTTGCTAAGTCTTCACACTCTATAACTTTTACTCTAAAGATTGCTCCCATAGTTGAACGTACTACTTTTGGGTTATAACAGTCTGCTGTGTCTTTTGATACTAATATTTGTTTTAACCCTACACTATCTACTGTTCTTAAAATTGTTCCTAAATTTCCTGGGTCTTGTATTCCATCTAGTGCTATGATTATATCTTGGTTATAGTCTATGTTTTTTTCATTGCTTTCTTTTTTTATAATCGCTAATATCCCTTGAGGTGTTTTTACTTCTGTTATATATTCAAATATTTTTTTAGTTACATATATACATTCATATTTTGCTATTTCATACATTAAATCTTGTGAAATTATTTCTGTTCTTTCACATTCATCACATACTATTATTTTCTCTATTTTTGCATTTTCTTGTATTGCTTCTTTTATTAATTTTACTCCTTCTATTAGATATTCTCCACTTATATCTCTTTCTTTTTTGTCTTTTAATTTTTTTATGTGCTTTATTAATTCATTTTCTTTACTTGATATTACTTGCATAAGTGCCTCCGTTTTATCTATAAAATTAATTTTACTTTTCTATTTACTTTTTTATA
>CALXXH010000010.1 GCA_944392635.1 uncultured Clostridia bacterium
AACTTCGGGAAAAAACAAATATTAAAAGATGTATCTTTTGAAATCAAAGAAGGAGATATCTTAGGATTTATAGGACCAAATGGAGCAGGAAAAACAACAACAATAAAACTAATATTAGGATTACAAAGTATAACAAGTGGAAAAGTATATATAAATGGATATAATGTAGAAAAAGAATTTACAAAAGCAATTGAAAAAGTAGGAGCAATTGTAGAAAATCCAGATATGTATATGTATATGTCAGGATATGACAATTTAAAATTAGTATCAAACATGTATAAAGGAATAGGGACTAAAAGAATTGATGAAGTAGTAAAATTAGTAAAGCTAGAAAACAGAATTAATGATAAAGTATCAAAATATTCTTTAGGAATGAGACAAAGATTAGGTATAGCACAAGCAATACTTCATAAACCAAATTTATTAATTCTAGATGAGCCAACAAATGGACTTGACCCAGAAGGAATAAAAGAAATGAGAGAACTTCTAGTTTCTCTTGCTAAAAACGAAAAAATGGCAATTCTAATATCAAGCCATAACCTAGCAGAATTAGATAACTTCTGTAACAAAGTATGTATTATTAAAAATGGAGAAATAATTGAAACAAGTGAAATATCAGCAATTAAAAAAGATATAGACCATGAGCAATTTATAATAGAAATAGAAAATACAAAAGGTATTAATAAAATATATAAAGAAGCAGAAATTGTAAATGATAAAGTATTTAAAATAAATATAAAGAAAGAAAATGTACCAGATTTAGTAGAAGATATGGTAAAAAATAACATTAAAATCTATGGAATAAAAGAAGATGAAAAATCATTAGAAGATGCATTTTTTGAAAGAACAGGGGGGAATGTAATTGAGTAGTTTAATAAAAAATGAATTAACAAAAATCTTTAAGAAAAAAAGTATATATATCACACTATTAGTTGTCCTAGCATTTGTAATACTTACAAATTGTATATATAAATTCTTCTTTACAAGAGGAAGTGAATATGGATATAGTGATAGTTATATATCATATATAAAAGAAGACTTAGCAAGATTAGACCCAACTAATCCAGCAGATACAAGTATGTATATAGATTTAAAATCACAATTAGACACATATGAATTAATGCAAAAATATGATGAAGATGCATGGCAAAGACAAATAATTGCATCACAAGTTGCAACATATGTAAATGAGAAAAACACATATTTATATAGTGCTGAAAAAGATGAAGAAAAAGCAAAAGAAATTGAAAATAAAATAAATGATACTTTGAAAAAATTAGATAGTGATGATTGGAAATATTTTGCCAACTTAGAGTTAGAACAAGCAAATGAAAAATTACAACTATTAGAAGAACAAAAAGCAAATACACAAGATAAACAACAACTAGAAGAATTAGAAATATCAATTGAAAATGCGAAAATAGATAAAGAAGTAGCAGAATATAGAGTAAATGAAGATATAAAATATGGGGCAAACTACTTAAATGAAGCATTAGCAACATATCAAAATTATGCAAAAAATATAATACAAATGGGAGATTTTGATAGTTTAGAATATGAAGAAAAATTAGAGTACAACAATAGTCTAGAAGAAAAAGAATTAAGCAGATATATAATAGAAAATAAACAAGACATAAATAAAGTAAATGATACAAGAGGAATATTACAAAACTTCTTTTCTGAATATGGATTATTCATAATAGTAATTATAGTAATGATAGCAGGAACAATAGTAAGTGAAGAATTCAATAAAGGAACAGTTAAACTATTACTAATAAAACCATATAGTAGGGCAAAAATACTATTATCAAAATATATAACAATATTAATAATGACAGTATTTGCAATAGCAGTAATAATATTAATGGAACTACTAGTAGGAGGAATAGTATTTGGATTTGATAGCTTATCAGTTCCGGTAGTAGAATATAACTTTAATACAAGCCAATTAGAAATATTAAATATATTCACATATGTAGGAATAGAAATACTAACACAATTACCAATGATAATCTTACTTGCAACACTAGCATTTGCACTTAGTACAATATTTACAAATAGTGCACTTGCAATAACAATTGCATTACTTGGCTTCATGTCACCAAGCATAATAAATGCATTAGTAATACAATATAAAGTAGATTTCATGAGATATTTTGTTACAATGAATTGGGATTTAAGTGAATATCTATTTGGAAAATTACCAACAATGCAAGGAATGACATTAGGATTTTCAATAGTAATGTGTATAATTTACCTATTTGCAATGCTAATACCTACATTTATAATATTCAAAAAGAAAAATATAAAAAATATATAGTAAAATATAAAACAGAATTGAAATAAAAGCATTTCATTCTGTTTTTCTTTTTAATACTAAGAAAAATATGTACAAAATAAGGATTTAGTAATATAATATTAAATGTAAAAGAAAGGAAGCGATTTTAATGAAAGTAATATTAGTAAATGGAAGTCCAAAAGAAAAGGGATGTACATATACAGCTTTAAAAGAAGTAGAAAAACAATTAAATAAAAATGATATAGAAACAGAAATTTTTTGGATAGGAAACAAACCAGTATCTGGATGCTTAGGTTGTGGAGGATGTTTAAAAACAGGAAAATGTGTAATAGATGATAAAGTAAATGAATTTTTAGGAAAAGTAAAAGAAACAGATGGATTTGTATTTGGAAGCCCTGTACATTTTGCAGCAAGTTCTGGAATGTTATCATCATTTATGGATAGAGTATTTTATGGAAGAGGAAAACTATTTGCAAATAAAGTAGCATCAGCTGTAGTTAGTTGTAGAAGAGGTGGAGCAACAGCAGCAGTTGATGAAATAAATAAATATTTTTTAATGACTAATATGCCAATTGTATCTTCACAATATTGGAATATGGTACATGGAAATACACCAGAAGAAGTATTAAAAGATGAAGAAGGAATGCAAACTATGAGAACACTTGGAAATAATATGGCATGGCTTTTAAAATGCATAAAAGAAGGAGAAAAAGCAGGAATTAGTTTACCAAAAAATGAAGATGTAATTAGAACAAATTTTATAAGATAAATAGGAGAAAAAAATGAAACAACCAATAGGAATATTTGACTCAGGAATTGGAGGAGTTACAGTTTTAAAAGAAATAATTAAGATATTACCAAATGAAGATTATATATATTATAGTGATTCAATTAATAATCCATATGGAGATAAAACAGATAAAACAATTATAAATCTATGTGAAAATATAGTAAAACTATTTATTAAAAGAAATTGTAAAGCAATAGTAATAGCATGTAATACAGCAAGTGCAAAAGCTGTAAAATATTTAAGAGAAAAATATCCAAATCAAATATTTGTAGCAATAGAACCAGCATATAAAATGGTACATGATTATGCATATGACAAACCAACACTTGTAATGGCAACAAAAGGAACCATAAAAAGTGAAAAATTTAATTTATTGTTTCATAAATATAATAATCATAAAACATATTTATTATCATGTGTTGGTTTAGCAGATATTATAGAAAAAGGAAATCATGAAGAATTAGAAAAATATTTGAGAAAAACATTAGGGATATATAAAGGAAAAGTCAAAAACGTAGTTTTAGGATGTACACATTATCCATTAATAAAAAATGAAATAACTGAAGTGTTAGGACAAGTTGAATTTTTTAATGGAGCACCGAGACTTGCAGTACATTTAAAAGAATTATTAGAAGAAAAAAACTTATTATCTAATGAGGGTATAAAAGGAAAAATAGAATTTATTGATTCACAAAATTTAAAAGAAAAAGAAGAAAGATTTTTTGAAATATTAAAAAATGCTGAATTTATCTTGTAAAAATTAATAAGGAGAAAATTAGATATGAAAGTATTAAAAAATAGTTTGAAAAACGAATTAAATATAAGAACACAAAAAAACTTTCCAAAAGAAGGTATAGAATTTATTGATATAACACCACTTACAATTAATAAAGATATTTTAAATGAAATTGTAGATAAATTCTTAGAAGAAATAAAAAATAAAAATATAGATTATATAGTATCACCAGAAGCAAGAGGATTTCTATTTGGACCAATAATTGCAAATAAACTAAATATAGGATTTATACCAGTAAGAAAAAAAGGAAAACTACCACCAATTGCAGTAGAAAAAGAATTCACATATGAAAAAGAATATGGAAAAGATATATTAGTATTACCAAAACTAATTAATGAAGAATACAAAAATAAAAACTTCTATATATTAGATGATATATATGCAACTGGAAATACAATGATTTCAATAAAAGAAGCAATTGAAAACTTAGGTGGAAACATTACAGGAGAAGGAGTACTAATAAAAATAAGAGGATTTAAAGAAGATGAAAAGCTATTTTCTTTAATAGAAATAGAGGAAGAAATATAATCTTCCTCAATAATATTTTATAAATATTTTTTTAATTGCTCAACATTATTTTGTTGAAAATCAATAAATTTATTTAAAATATCTTTAATATGCTGTTCAGTATCAGGATTATGATTTAATAATTTAACTCCTTCAATAATCCCCATATTTGTACCTTGAATCATCATTTCTGCAATTTTTGAATTACTCTTATCAGTAAGAGTATTCATTTCTACTCCCATCCAACCCATAGCTTTTTGCATAGGATTTAAATCTTTAGGAAAATTATCATAATTTGTAAGTTTATCATTTACTTCATTTAAAATTTCATTATACTTATCATACTGAAATAACAATTCATCTTTAAGCCTACTATCTTGAACTTTTTCACTTACATTAGAAATCGAATCCATTCCCATCTTTATACCTTGATTAATTTGATTTAAAATATATTGTGGTTGATCCATTTTTAACCTCCTTAAAATCTTTAAAATTATTATGTCCAAAATGTATGAAAATATGAATAGAAAAGAAAAAATAGGGGAAAATTTAAATAGATAAAAGAAAAGGAGAGATTGAAAAATGGAAAATCAAGTAAATGATTTAAATGTATTATTAGCAGACTTAAATGTATTTTACAGAAAACTTCAAAATTATCATTGGAATATAGTAGGAAAGGACTTTTTTGCAATTCATGAAAAATTAGAAGAATACTATAATGAAATAAATGAACAAATAGACGAAGTAGCAGAACATATATTAATGCTAGGAGGACAACCTTTAGGAACAATGCAAGACTATTTAAACACAACTTGCATAAAAGAAGCAAAGAACGAAAAAATACAAGATAATATAATGTTTGAAAATGTAATAAAAGATTTAGAAACATTACTAAAAAAGGTAACAGATATAAAGAAAAAAGCAGATGAAAATAGCAATTATGCAACATCAAGCTTAATGGACGAATACATTTCAAGCTACATCAAAAAACTATGGATGCTAAAACAAATGATGCAATAGGGACGGCCCCAAATTGCACCAAATAGTGCAAAAGGGACAGATTAAAAATAAAAGATAAAATGTAAAAATACTTTATTTCTTATGTTATGTAAAAAAGATAATAGTAAAAAAATATTAAATTATTGAAAAAACTTCTTCTTAAAAAATATAATTTTAGATATAAAATTTATGCAAAAGAAGGAGTTTTTTTGATGGAAAAGAAAAAGGATAGTAAAAAGCTAATAAATGAAAATTTAAGAAATGGCAAACATAATATAAAACAAAGAGGAATAACATTAATAGCATTAATTGTAACAATAATAATACTAATAATACTTGCAGGAATAAGTATAGCAATTATTTCACGGAGAAGATGGATTAATTAATAATGCAAATAAAGCAAAGGAAGAAACAGAAATAGCAAATGAAAAAGAAATAGTAGATAGAGCAACTATTAATGCTATGGGAAATAACAAAAGGGGAAATATTATAAAAGATGAATTACAAGATGAATTAGATAGAATAACAAGAGTAGGAGATACAGAAGTAGAAGACGCTGGAGAAGAATTTGAAGTAGTATTTGTAAAAACAAATAGATACTATACTGTAGATAAAGATGGAGATATAATAGAAGAAGGAAAAATAATAATAGATAAATCACCAGGAGATATAACAAAAGATGAAAACGGAAAAGATATAGAAGAAGGAAAGCCATATGAAATATGGTGTATAGAAGATTTAGTAGCTTTTTCCAATATGGTAAATGGGAATGGAACAATATTAGAGAATGGGAAAATAACAGAGGTCAATAATTCAAATAAGTTTGTAGCAGGTACAACAGTAGAATTGAAAAGAAATTTGAATTTTGAATCAAAATATTCATATACAAATAGTGAAAGGACAGATTTTGAAGATATAAACGGAAACGAAAATGATGGGAATAGTTTAATAAATGAAATGACAACAGGAACAGGTTTTAAACCAATTGGTGTTGATTTAAAGTTTACAGGAACATTTAATGGAAATGGTTATGAAATACAATATATACATATAAATCAAACTACATATAGAGCTGGTTTATTTGGGTGGATAGATAATGGAACTATACAATCATTAGGTATAAGTGGAAGTATAACAGGCAACGATATTGCAGGTGGAATTGCAGGAATGTCTGGAAATAACACATTAGTACAAGATTGCTATAATAAAGCAAATATATATAGTAATGGGAATTCAGGTGGAATAATTGGAGAGTTACACAATGGAGAGACAACAATAATTAATTGCTATAACGATGTACAATCTAAAATAGATGGAAAGTGTTCAGGAGGAATGATTGGACTGAGTGGGACAGCAAACAGTATATCTCATATATACAATAGTTACAATTTAGGAAATATAAAAGGAATAACTTCAGGAGGTATAGTTGGGTATATATATGCACCTATAGAATGTACAAATATATTTACTAATGGAAATATAACAGGAGAAACTGTAGGTGGAATAATAGGAGCAGCACTATGGGATGATAAAAATAATAATAAATTTGAAAATTGCTATTTCTTAAAAAGTAATACAATAGAAAAAAGTGCAGGAAAAAACATAACAGTAAATGCAAAAATGTTAGAAAAATTAACAAATATAGAAATTGATGAAATGAATAATTATATAAGAAATAATGTATCAACAACATTAAATTGGAAAAGCTGGAAATTAAAAGAAAATAATTATACAACATTTGAATAAAGAATATAAAATAAAAAGATAAGTGAAAAGAGACATACAAGGTTTCAAACTTATCTTTTTTTTCACAAAAAATTCACAAACATTTTTAGCAGAAAGTATTGACAAGTGCTAAAAATGGGTATAATATATATGAAGTTAGCAAACAATAACAAAGAGTGCTAAAACTAACAATTAACTTTGAGAGGTGAGAGAATTGTTAGATGATAGAAAGAAAAAAGTATTACAAGCAATAGTAGAAGAATATATAAACACAGCAGAGCCAGTAAGTTCAAATGCACTAACAACTAATCATGGATTAGATTATAGTAGTGCAACAATTAGAAATGAAATGGCAGAATTAGAAAAAAATGGTTACTTAGATAAAACACATACATCAAGTGGAAGAATACCTTCAGAAAAAGGATACAGATACTATGTAGATGAACTTTTAAATGACAAAGATATAAGTTTAGAAGAAATTAAATATATCAGTTCAAAACTAGAAACAAAAGTAAATGAAATAGAAGATTTAACAAAAATAGCAGCAAATACAATTTCAGAAGTAACTCATTATACAGCAGTTTCAATAGGACCAAAAACATCAAGTCAAATAATAGAAGAAATTAAATTTGTTCTATTAGGTACAAGAATGATGATGGCAGTAATTTTAACAGATACAGGATTAGTAAAAGAAACAATAATAAAATTTGATGAAGATGTAAACCAAAAACAAATCGAAACAATGAACTATATGTTTAATAATAAACTTAAAGGACAGCCAATAGAAACAATAGATAGACCATTAGAAGACTACTTGTATGATGAAATGATATATAGTGTAAATGTCATAAAACCAGTAATAGAACAGTTAAAAAAGGTAATACAAGAAGATGAAAATATATATTTAGAAGGAGCAAATAAATCATTTGATCTGCCAGAATTTAATAGTTTAGAAGTAGCTAAAAACTTTGTAAATATATTAGATACAAAAGAAGTAGTGGCAGATATGTTAAATTCAGGATTTGCAGAAGATATTAATGTATATATAGGTGATGAAAATAAGCAAGATGAATTAAAAGACTTTAGTATAGTAACATTTAAACACAAAGTAAATGGAAAAGATTTAGGAACTATTGGAATTATAGGACCAAAAAGAATGGATTATTCGAAAGTTATTTCTGTTATGAAATATATTAATAAAAAACTAAAAGAATTGTAATTTGAAAATTAGAAATTTAGGAAAGGTGGTAAAAATGGCAGATAAGGAAAATTTAGAAAATGAAATTAAAGAAAATGTAGAAACAGAAAAAGAAGAACCAAAAGAAAACAAGCACAAAGAAATGGTTCCAAAACAGGATTATGACGAACTAGATGACAGATATAAAAGAATATTAGCAGAATTTGAAAACTTCAAAAAAAGAAGTGCAAAAGAAAGAGAAGGACTATATAATTCAATACTTGCAGATGTAATAGAAGTAATATTACCAGTAGTAGACAACTTAGAAAATGCAGCAAAAGTAGAAACAAAAGATGAAAGTTATAAACAAGGTGTAGAATTAGTATTAAAACAATTTAAAGATGTATTGAAATCAAAAGGCATAGAAGAAATAAAAGCCATAGGAGAAACTTTTGATCCAAGCATGCATGAAGCTGTAAGTAGTGTGCAAGATGATGAAAAAGGCGAAAAAGAAATTGTTCAAGAATATAGAAAAGGATATAAAATAGGAAATAGAGTTATTAGACATTCAATGGTTGTAGTAGCAAATTAAAAGGGGAATGAAAATGATAAGAATACTAGGAATATTGTTAGATATAGTAATATTTTGTATTATATATTCTGCTATGGATAAAAATATAGGGTATTTAAAAAAAGTATTAATCTATACAGTTGGAATGGAAATAGAACTATTCATATCAATGCTATTGATGGGATATATATCAATGTTAATGATATTATTAACATTTGGAGCATTTTTCGTAATAGGTTTGATAGTAATACTTATAGTAGATAAATTGAATGATCGTTATCTATTTGAAAGAGTACCTTTTGTAATAATAGCTGTGGTAATAGATATAGCAGTAAAATATGTTGCAACTTTATTATTAGGTGGATATCTAGCAATAGGACTACTATAAAAATAAATTTAGTTATTAATTTTATATATAAAATAGCTTCATTGGTGGGGAGAGAAGCAAAAAATAAAATAAAAACTGTTTTTTGACCCCATCTCAAAAAACAGTAAAGAAAGGATGAATAAAAATGGGAAAAATTATAGGAATTGACTTAGGAACAACAAACTCATGTGTAGCAGTTATGGAAGGTGGAGAGCCAGTAGTAATACCAAATGCAGAAGGAAATAGAACAACACCATCAGTTGTTGCATTTTCAAAAAATGGTGAAAGACTAGTTGGACAAATTGCAAAACGTCAAGCAGTTACAAATCCAGAAAATACTGTTATATCAATAAAAAGAAAAATGGGAACTAATGAAAAAGTAGATATAGAAGGTGACAAATTTACACCACAAGAAATATCAGCAATGATATTACAAAAATTAAAAGCTGATGCAGAAAACTATTTAGGACAAAAAGTAACACAAGCAGTTATAACAGTACCTGCATACTTTAGTGATAGCCAAAGACAAGCAACAAAAGATGCTGGTAAAATTGCTGGACTTGAAGTTCTAAGAATTATAAACGAACCAACAGCAGCAGCACTTGCTTATGGAATGGATAAAGAACAAGACCAAAAAATATTAATATATGACTTAGGTGGAGGAACATTTGACGTATCTATCCTAGATATTGGTGATGGAGTATTTGAAGTTTTAGCTACAAATGGTAACACACACTTAGGTGGAGATGACTTTGATAACGCAATTATTGATTATTTAGCAGATGAATTCAAAAAATCAAATGGAATCGACTTAAAAACAGATAAAATGGCAATGCAAAGATTAAAAGAAGCAGCTGAAAAAGCAAAAATTGAATTATCAGGAGTTCAACAAACACAAATTAATCTACCATTTATTACAGCTGACGCAACAGGGCCAAAACACTTAGATGTTACATTAACAAGAGCTAAATTTGAAGAATTAATTCATGATTTAGTAGAAGCAACTGCAGGACCAGTAAACCAAGCTTTAAAAGATGCAGGATTATCAGCAAATGATATTCATAAAGTATTATTAGTTGGAGGTTCTACAAGAGTTCCAGCAGTACAAGAAGTTGTTAAAAGAATAACAGGAAAAGAACCAGATAAAGGAATAAACCCAGATGAATGTGTTGCAATCGGTGCAGCAATTCAAGGTGGAGTTTTATCAGGAGATGTTAAAGACTTAGTATTATTAGATGTAACACCATTATCATTAGGTATTGAAACATATGGTGGAGTATTTACAAAATTAATTGAAAGAAATACAACAATACCAACTAAAAAATCACAAATATTCTCAACAGCAGCAGATGGTCAAACATCAGTTGAAGTTCATGTATTACAAGGTGAAAGAGAAATGGCTGCATACAATAAAACATTAGGAAGATTCCAATTAACAGGAATTCCAGCAGCACCAAGAGGAGTACCTCAAATTGAAGTAACATTTGATATAGATGCAAATGGTATAGTTCATGTATCAGCAAAAGATATGGCAACAGGAAACGAACAAAATGTTTCAATTACAGCATCAACAAATCTTACAGACGAAGATATCGATAAAGCTGTAAAAGATGCTGAAGCACATGCTGAAGAAGACAAAAAGAGAAAAGAAGAAATTGAAGTTAAAAATAATGCAGAAAGCTTAATATATAACAGTGAAAAAACTTTAAAAGACTTAGGAGATAAAATAAGTGGAGAAGAAAAAGCAAAAGTTGAAACTGAAATAGATAATACTAAAAAAGCATTAGAAACAAACGATACAGCAAAAATAAAAGAAGCAACAGAAAAACTAACAAAAGTATTCTATGATATGTCAGAACAACTATACAAAAATGCAAATCCAAATGGAGCACAAGGAGCAGGAGTAGATCCAAATGCAGCAAATGGTGCACAAGAAGACGGTAATAATGGAACATCAGGAAATGATGGAAACGTATATGATGCAGACTATAAAGTAGAAGATGATAAATAAGAAAAAAGAGAGAGGGATTAGGGGACGTTCTTTTAATCCCTCTAACTGGGATATGGGGACACTCTTTATACAAATAAAATAATACTTTTTGCTATAAAGAGGGATCAAAAGAACGTCCCTTAATCCCTCCTTAAGGAGGAAAAATAATGGCAGGAAAAAGAGATTATTACGAAGTTCTAGGAGTAAATAAAAATGCAACTGATGAGGAACTAAAAAAAGCATATCGTAAACTTGCAAAAAAATATCATCCAGATGCAAACCCAGATAACAAAAAAGAGGCAGAGGAAAAATTTAAAGAAGTAAATGAAGCCTATGAAACATTATCAGACCCTCAAAAAAGAAGAATGTATGACCAATTTGGAGCAGATGGACCACAAGGATTTGGCGGAGGTCAAGGACCATTTGGCCAAGGTGGATATTATTCATACAGTAGTTCAGGATTTAATGGATTTGATGATTTTGGAGACTTAGGAGATATATTTTCTTCATTCTTTGGAGGAGGATTTGGTGGAAGATCTTCTTCAAGAAAACAAAATGGACCTAGAAAAGGTGCAGACTTAAATTTAAGAATGGAAATTACATTTGAACAAGCTTTTTCAGGTGTTGAAAAAGAAATAACTGTTACTAGAAATGAAACTTGTGATAATTGTCATGGTACAGGTGCAAAGCCAGGAACATCAGTTACTAAATGTACAATGTGTAATGGAACAGGTCAAGTGACACAAGTTCAAAATACAATACTTGGACAAATGCAAACAAGAAGAACATGTACTGCTTGTCATGGTACAGGAGAAGTGATAAAAGAACCTTGTGACATTTGTCATGGAAGAGGAACAGTTAGAAAACAACCTAGAATAAAAGTAAAAATACCAGCAGGTATTGATGATAATCAAACAGTAGTATTAAGAGGTGAAGGAGAACCAGGAGAAAAAGGTGGACCAAAAGGAGATTTATATATTACTGTAAGAATAAAGAAACACAGTATATTTACAAGAGATGGTAATAATGTAATGTGTGAAGTTCCAATTACAATAACACAAGCAACACTAGGTGCAGACCTGGAAATACCTATGGTAGATGGAACAAAGGAAATATATAAAATACCAGATGGAACACAAACTGGAACAAAATTTGTAATTAAAAATAAAGGATTTAAATCAGTTAATTCAAGTAGTGTTGGCGATTTTGTATTTACTGTTAAGGTACAAACTCCAAAGAAACTTACAAAAGAACAAAGGGAGTTATTAGTACAATTAGCCAAAACTATGAATGAGCAACCACCAATTAAAAAAAGAGGATTTTTTGGATAATATAAAAGAAAATAAACTTTAAGTAATAAGCTTAAAGCTTATTTTTTCTTGTGTAAAAATAAAACATATGATAGAATATCAAAAGAAATATAATTTGAAAGGAAAAACATGAAAAAGAAAATAGCAAAAACAATAGTTGGAATTATATTATTAATAGTAGCACTAATACTATTAGTTGTAACATTTTTCTTTGTAATGGATATAGAAAGCAAAGCACCAGAAAAAATTGAAATAGACTGTAACTTAGAAACAGAAGAATTTATAGGAAGAAAAGTATTTATACTAACACCTAAAAATACACAAAAAACAAATAAAGTAATATTATACTTACATGGAGGTTCATATGTTGCTGAAACAAGTAATGCACATTGGGACTTTCTTGAAAGAATAGTAAATGATACAGGTGTAACAGTAATACTTCCAGATTATCCATTGACACCCAAATATACATATAAAGATGTATTTACAATGATAACACCATTATACAAAGAAATAATAGAAGAAGTAGATACAAATAACTTAATATTGATGGGAGATTCAGCAGGAGGTGGAATGGCACTTGCATTAGCAGAAAAAATAGGAGAAGAAAATGTACAAATGCCAAGTAAAACAATACTAATATCTCCTTGGTTGGATGTAAGACTAGAAAATCCTGAAATAGATGAAGTACAAAAAGAAGATAAAGAATTAAATAAAGAATCTTTAAAAATAGCTGGTGTTGCATATGCTGGAGAAGATGGTATAGATAGCTATTTAGTAAATCCAATAGATGGTAATTTGTCAAAACTAAAAAATGTAACTATTTTAACAGGTACAAATGATATATTAAATCCAGATGTTCATGTATTACAAGAAAAAGCAGAACAAGTTAATGTGAATATTGATATAAAAGAATATGAAGGAGCAGGTCATATTTGGATTATCAATAATAATAGTAGTAAAGAATTAGTTGAACAAGGATATAATGATTTAATAAAATTAGTTAATGAATAAGAAAGGTGTTTTATGAAAGAAAAGAAGGAAAGAAAATTAGAATGGAGAAGATTAGACAATTCAGCTAAAATTTTTCCAATTGCAGCAGGAAGAAAATATAGTACAGTTTTTAGATTATCAGTGGTTTTAAATGAAAATATTGAGCAGAAAGTTTTAGAAGAAGCAGTTAAGTTAACACTAGAAAAATATAGCTCTTTTAAAGTAAAAATGAAAGCTGGATTTTTTTGGTACTATTTTGAAGAAAATACAAAAGATCCAGTCGTAGAAGAAGAAAAAGACTATCCTTGCAATTATATTGATCCTAGGAAAAATAATGGATATTTATTCAAAGTAACATATTTTAATAATAAAATAAATATAGATATTTTTCATTCATTAACAGATGGAAATAGTGGAAATGTGTTTTTTAGAGAAATTGTATATACATATTTAGAGCTTATGCATCCAGAAATCTTAAATGATGAAGAAAGAAGGATAAGAAAAATTGATGATGTTCAAGGGTATAATACAGAAGATAGTTATATGAAAAACTATGATAAAAAGGCAAAAGGAAATAGTTCTACTAAAAAAGCATATATATTAAAAGGAAAATATATACCACTTAAAGCCAAGAGTGTAATACATGAAATAATTGATTTAAAACAATTAAAAGAGTTAAGCAAAGAAAAAGGAGCAACAATTACTCAATATTTAACAGCAGTACTTATATATTCAATATATAAAGAAAATTACTTGAAATTAGATAAAAAATCACAAAAACCAATAAAAGTATGTATACCAGTTAATTTGAAAAAATATTTTCCATCAAAGACTATGTCTAATTTCTTTTCATATATTACAGTAGAGGCTGAAGTGAAAAAAGATAAATTAGATACTTTTGATAAGATATTAGAATTTGTAAAAAAAGAATTTAAAGAGAAATTAGCTGAAGAAGAAATAATAAAAACTATGTCTGCAAATGTAAAATTAGGTACAAACTTTTTCATAAGAAGTATACCATTAGTTTTAAAAAAGCCACTAGTAAGACTAAGCTATATGGAAATAAGAAGATATACAACAATTACATATTCTAATATTGGAAGAATTGGTATAATGGGAAAATATAAAGATTATATAAAATATTTTTTGATGTTAATTGCACCAGAAAATGTTGAAAAAATAAAATGTTCAAGTTGTACTTTTGAAAATAAAATGGTATTTACTTTTACATCAATTTTGAAAGACAATAGTATAGAAAAAGGATTTTATAACTTCCTAAAAGAAAAGGGAATTAATGTAGAAATAGAAAGTAATGGTGTTTTAGATGATATATCCAAAAAAGATTAATGCAAATAAAAGTGAAAAATTAATAAAGATATTTTTACTATCCTCAATAATATTAGCATTAATATTATTATTAATAAATAAATTAACAACTCCTAATATACCTTGGGCAGCACTAGCAAGTGGAGGGATAGTATACATATGGGTTACTGTAATTTATTCTATTAGAAAAAATACAAATATAGCAGGTCATGTATTAATACAAACACTTGCAATATCTTTATTAACAGTTTTTATAGATTACAAATTAGGTTTTAAAGGCTGGTCAATAGAAATTGCAATACCAATAATAATTATGATAGCTAATATAACTATGCTTGTTCTTACAATAGTAAGTTATAAAAAATATATAAAATATGCAATATATCAATTAGGTATAGTATTGTTTAGTATGTTACCAGTATTATTTATAGAAGAAAATATGGTAAATAATATTGTTTTAAGCATTATTGCAAGTAGTATATCAATTTTGAATTTTATTCTATGCTTAATACTTTGTGCAAAAGATGTAAAAGAAGCAGTAATTAGGAAATTTCATATGTAATGATAGGTGGTATTATGAAAAGAATAGTAGAAACAAGTTTAGTAATAAAGAAAGAAACAAAATTTGATAAAATACGTGATGCTTTATTTAACTTGTTTTTTCATGAAGAATATGAAATGATGCAAAGACTAGATAAATTATTAAGAGTAAAAAGAGTAGAAACAAATAAGATCGTAATACCAAAAGAAATAAAAAAGTTTTAGTAAGTAGGAGATAGAAATATTTCCTACTTTTCTTTTGCAATATCTATAAAATTAAGGTATAATAGAATATGTAAAATAAAATTAAGATATTGTAGGAGAAAGAAATGAAAAATATAAAAGACTATAACCTAGAAGAACTAAAACAAGAAATGCAAGAAATAGGAGAAAAACCATTTAGAGCAGAACAAATATTTAAATGGATATATCAAGAAAAAGTAAAAACATTTGATGAAATGACAAACCTATCTTTAGAACTTAGAAAAAAACTAGAAGAAAAATATACCCTATGTAATTATAATATCCAAAGAAAACAAGAATCAAAAGATGGAACAATAAAATACCTATTTGATGTATTAGATGGAAATGCGATTGAAACAGTACTAATGAGATATCACCATGGAAACAGTATATGTGTATCTTCACAAATAGGTTGTAAAATGGGATGCAAATTTTGTGCATCTACTGGAATTAACTTCATAAGAAGCTTAACAAGCGGAGAAATTGTTGAGCAAATAATTGCAGTAGAACAAGATACAGGGGAGAAAATATCAAATGTAGTATTTATGGGGATAGGAGAACCATTTGATAATTATGATAATGTAGTAAATGCAATAAAAATAATAAATCATCCAAAAGGTTTAAATATAGGAGCAAGACATATTAGTATATCAACAAGTGGATTAGTTCCCAAAATATATCAATTAGCAGAAGAAAATATACAATGTACATTATCAATTTCACTTCATGCAACAGATAATGAAAAAAGAAGTAGCATGATGCCTGTAAATGATGCATATCCAATAGAAGAATTGATGAAAGCTTGTAAAGATTATATAAAGAAAACAAACAGAAGAATTTCATTTGAATATGCATTAGCAAAAGACAACAATGATAATTTAGAAGATGCAAAACAACTTGTAAAATTATTAAAAGGAATGTTATGCCATGTTAATTTAATACCAATAAACAAAATAGAAAATGGAAAATATGATAAAAGTTCAAATGAAAATATTATGAAATTTAGAGATTACTTAAATGACCATGGAATAGTTGCAACAATAAGAAGAGAACTAGGCTCAGACATAGATGCAGCATGTGGGCAATTAAGAAGAAAAGAATTAAGGGATTGAAAAAAGAAAACTTTTATAGTAAAATTACAAGAATAGAAGGAGAGAAAAAATGCTATTAGATGATATAAAAGAAAAATTACCATTTATGAAAAAAATGAAAGTATATGCATTTGTTGGACCATCAGGTACAGGAAAAAGCTATAGAGCACAAATGGTAGCAGGAGAAAAAGATACCCACTTCATAATAGATGATGGATTATTAATAAAAGATAATGAGGTTGTAGCAGGAGAATCAGCAAAAAAAGCAACAACAAAAGTTGCAACTGTTAAACATGCACTTTTTTATGAAGACGAAGAAAAACAAGAAATAATAAAAGCACTAAAAAAATATAAGCCACAAAGTATATTAATACTTGGAACATCGGATGGAATGGTACAAAAAATTGCAGCAAATCTGGGGTTACCAGAAATATGTGAAACAACATATATTACAGATGTCGCAACAAAGCAAGAAATGGAAACAGCAAGAAGAATTAGGGTAACAGAAGGAAAACATGTAATTCCAGTACCAACATTTGAAATAAAAAAAGATTTTTCAGGATATTTATTAGACCCGTTACAAATATTTAAATCAAAAGGAAAAGGTAAAGCACCATATATATCAGAAAAATCAATCATAAGACCTACATTTAGTTACTTAGGAAAATTTACAATTTCTGATTTGGTATTTAGGCAAATTATAGAATATTTAGCAACACAAACACCAGCAATATATAAAATATTAAAAACACGAGTAGAAAATTATGGTGAAGGTGTAAAAATATATATGGAAGTAACTATTATGTATGGATATAATGTGGTAGAAGGAATAAAAGATTTTAAAGAAAAAGCAAGAAAAGAAATAGAAAAGTTAACAGCAATGAATGTTGTGGAATTAGATGTAGTGGCTAAAAATATATATGTACCAGAAAAGGAGAATTAAAATGTCATTTGTAGTAGCAATAGATGGACCAGCAGGAGCTGGAAAAGGAACAATAACAAAAGAAGTTGCAGAAAAACTAAATTTAGTTAATGTAGATACAGGAGCAACTTTTAGATGTGTAGCTTTAAATATGATTAAAGAAAATGTTGGATTAGATGAAGAAGAAAAAATTGAAAAAATATTAGAAAAAATTAATATAGAAATGAAAAGTAATGGAGAAATATTTTTAAATGGAGAAAATGTAACTAAAAAAATTAGAGAAAATGATGTAAATAATTTTGTATCTCCAGTTTCTACAATACAAATTGTAAGAAATAAGTTATTAGAAATTCAAAGAAAAATTGCAGAAGGAAAAGATGTAATAATGGAAGGAAGAGATATAGGAACAACAGTATTTCCTAATGCAGATGTAAAAATATATCTTGATGCAACACCAGAAGAAAGAGCAAAAAGAAGAATGCTTCAAAATAAAGAAAAAGGAATTGAAACTTCATATGAAGAAGTGTTAGAAAATATAAAAGATAGAGATAAAAGAGATTCAACTAGAAAGGTTTCACCACTAAAAAAAGCAGAAGATGCAATCTATATAGATTCAAGTGATATGACAATAGATGAAGTAGTAAATAAAGTAATTACATTAATAAAAGAAAAATATAAGAAATAAAGCAAATGATATA
>CALXXH010000011.1 GCA_944392635.1 uncultured Clostridia bacterium
ACAAAAATATTCTATCAAATTGGTATCTCTTATTCAATTTTTTTATCAAATTTTCCCTACTAAAAGTTTATACTAACACTTTTCTTTTCATATTTAATATTATAATTAATCAAAACAAATATAATCTAATCATTTTTAGTTATATTATATGGTCTCCACTTTATATAATTTACCTTTAAAATATAGTAATATTAATACTGTTTTTATAATAGATTACTATTATGGAGGGGTAGTATGCATTCATGTAACTTTTTTGTTTTTAAAATTAAAAGAAATTTTTTAGCATTACTTTTTTTATGTTTTACTGCTTGTCTACTAATTTTCTCTGGTAGCAATTTACCTGCTATAAAGTCAGGACTTAAATTATGGGCAAATTTTGTTATTCCTTCATTATTTCCTTTTTTTGTAGCCACTGAATTACTTATGCATACTAATATTATTAATATTTTTGGTAGAGTTTTAAACAACTATATGAAACCTTTATTTAATATTTCTGGTGAAGGTGCTTTTGCATTTATTATGGGAATTATCAGTGGTTATCCAGTTGGTGCTAAAATTGCAAGTAAATTTAGAGAAAATAATATTTGTAGTAAAGCTGAATGTGAAAGATTACTTAGTTTTACTAATAATTCTGGTCCTTTATTTATAATTGGGACTGTTGGAATTTTGATGTACCAAAATACAACTATTGGCATTCTTCTTTTTATTACTCATCTACTTGGCTGTCTTAGTGTTGGTTTTGTTTTTCGTTTTTGGAAGAAAAATGATAATTCAAAAAAAATACTTAAAAATAATCGTAATAACTATAACTATTTATCAAATAAAAGCAACGCAAGTTTTGCTAATTTAGGAGAAATACTTGCAGAAAGTATTACAAATAGTATTTCTACAATTTTATTAATAGGTGGTTTTGTTGTTATATTTTCTAGCATCATTTCCATACTTAAAGCAAGTGGATTATTAAATATATTATGCACAAGCATTACACCAATTTTTAATATTTTGCACATTGACCCAAGCTTTATATCTGGAATATTAACAGGATTATTAGAAATTACAAATGGTATTCAAGCAATTTCATCTATCGCATGTAAAAACCTTTCTATAAACCTTGTTATAACTGCATTTCTACTTGGTTTTGGTGGAATTTCTGTATTTTTACAAGTATTTAGCATAACTTCAAAAACTGATTTGTCTATAAAGCCTTACATATATGGAAAACTTCTACATGGACTATTTGCTGGAATTTATACATTTTTACTTATACAAATTTTTCCGTTTTTTAATTTTAATTTATAGTTAACTCATATTTTTAAAAGTTGGACATATATTTTTTCTAAGAAAGGATGATTTTTATGGAAAGAGATTTTAACAATAGTTTTGTACCACCATATATGGATTGTATGCCACCAAATAGCCCAAATGATTTAAATGATATTTACAAAGACCCATTTTTAAATCCAATGATGCAATATGAACAAGCTTGTTCTTATTATCGTTATCTTTGTTTGCAAATGGATTACAAGATGAAATGTAAAGAATATGAAAAAATGTGTAAAAACGAAAATTCTAATACTAATCCTAGAGAAAGAAATTAGCTAAATAAATTTTAGCATATAGAAAAGAAATGGCACTATTTATATTTTTAGTAAATTCGTGGGGACCGACACACTACATACTGTTGGTAAATCAGCGCTGCTTCCATAGGAGCTGATTTTCATACAGTATGTAAAGTGTTGGGATACTAAAAATATAAATAATGCCATTTCTTTAAACTTACTTTATATTCTTTTTAAACTAATGCAAAATATGCAAGTACTATAATTCCAAGTATAATTCTGTAATATCCAAATACTTTGAAATCATGTTTTTTAATATAATTCATTAAGAATTTTATTACAACCATTGATACTATAAAAGATATTAACATACCAACTAATAAGATTATAATCTCTGCACTTGTAAATGCAAAACCAAATTTTACTAGTTTTAATAAACTTGCACCAAGCATTGTTGGTATTGCTAAATAAAATGTAAATTCAGCTGCATTTGGTCTTGATAATCCTATTAATAATCCTCCAATTATTGTCGCTCCTGAACGAGATGTTCCTGGGAATATTGCAGCTATTAATTGAAATACTCCTATTATCAAAGCATCTTTATATGTAATTTGTGAATTACTTTCTTTTCCACCTTTTTTATTTTTATTCCAATTTTCTATTACAATAAATGCTATACCAAAAACAATTAATGCAATTGCTATACATGTTGGATTATAAAATAAAGCTTCAAATGTTTCATCAAATAAAAGTCCAATAATTGCAGCTGGTACACAACCAACTAAAATCTTTCCCCATAAACTCATTATATTTTTATCAAAATATGATAAAATCCCTGTTTTCTTTATTGCCTTATCTTTATTCTTAGTAATTGGCCATATTTTTTTCCAATATAAAAGCACAACTGCAAGTATTGCTCCAAATTGTATAACTACTTGAAACATCCCCCAAAAATCTGGTGATACTTCTTTAAATTTCAAAAATTGTTCTACTAATATTAAATGTCCAGTGCTACTAATTGGTAGCCATTCTGTTATCCCCTCAACTATTCCAAATATAACTGATTTTAAAATTTCAAAAAACATATCTTTCTCCTTCCTTAATTAATCTTTTGCTTTTCTACTAAAACATTTTTCACTACTTCATAGATATTTTCAGCAACTGTTGTAGGTGCACTTTTACCAGGCAAGCCCAATGCTTCTATAAAATTTAGATTTTCTTGTTTTACAATATTTCTATCTATCCCATATGGTTTAGATGCTAAATCTATGATTAAAGTATTTTTTCTTATTTCTTTTAGTTCCTCTGTTAATATAATTTTAGGAATTGTGTTTACAATTATATCATATTTTTTTAAAATACTAGCATCTTTTTTTATTTTTTCAAAACTAACTATATCATATCCATTTGCTATGCACCACACTTTTTCTGTATTGTCACTTGTTAAACATGTAATATTAACTGATAAACCACTAAGTTTTTGTGCTAATAATTTTCCTAGCCTTCCATATCCCATAATTAAACAATTAGAATTATGAATTATTTTTTTCATATTTTCTATAATTATTTTTATAGTTTCTTCAACTGTTGGAATTGCATTTAATACTGCAAATTCTTCATTTTTCATTATATCTAATATTTCTATATTATACAATTTAGATTTTCTTAAGATTTCACTTGATACATTTCCTGTAAAAACTAACTTGTTGTTCATTATTTTCAAAGCTTCATCTATTTCAATTTCCTTGCTATATATCCTTAATGGCATATTAATATTTATATTGTCTTTTGATAATGGTATTGCTGTTATAATTACATCTGTTTTTTGCAATTCCTCTATTTTTTTGCATATTTTAATATTTTCATTTTGTATTTTTTTTAATTCTTTTTCTAAGCCATAAGTATATACTATATTTTTTTCTTTGGCAAGTAATTTTACTAATTCTACATTTCTAAAATCCCCACCTAAAATCCCATATATCATCTTACATACCTCCTCATTTAATAGTATTAAGATTAATTGTAACTATGCAAATTTTAATAGATTATATATTCAAAATATTAATCTGTTAAAATAAAAAGAAAGAAAATAGATATATATACTTCTATTCTCTTTCTTTTTCATCTTTATCTAATTCTTGCTTTTTTGACTTTCCTTCCTGTGCAGAATTTCGTTTCAACAAATTAATATCATTATAACTTAAGTTTCTTGTTAATTCACTCATTTCTTCTAAATGTTCTTTTGCTTTTACTTCTTTTTCCTCCAACCTTTTTTCTACTTCTTCTAAATTTGGTTCTTCTAAATTAAATGGTATTGATATTTTTGCCATTATTGGTATAAATATTGGATCTTTTTTTACCTTGGGGACTATTTTTTTAGAATTACTATCTATTGCTGTATTTATATATTTAATTGCTGTTTCTTTGTCCCCTTTTATTAAATATATTTTTGCTAATTCATAATAGCTATCTGCTGATAATTCTTCATCCTCAATTGATTCTAAAAATCTTTTTTCTGCTTCTTCTAAATCTTTATATATCAATGCTATTTCTGCTAAAGAATATTTTGCATTGTATAAAAGTGAATTAATTTCAGCTGCTTTTTCATAACATGTTTTTGCATTTTGAAAGTCATTTAACATAGTATATGCAATTCCTAAGTTATAGTATAAATCATAATTTACTTGGTCATATCTTAAAGCATCTTGATACACATTTACAGCCTCTTTATACATTTCATTTTCTATTAAGATTTCTCCCAACAAAACACTTGCATCTAGCATTTCTGGCTTTTTGCTTAATAAATTAAATAACATTTGAGATGCTTCTTCTTTTTTATCTAATCCATTTAAAAGTTTCGCAACTTTATAGTATGAGTCATAATCTTTTTTATTTAAATCTATTGCTTGTACATATTCATCTATTGCTTTTCTCATTCCACCTTCATTTTCATATACTTGTGCTAACATAAGGTGTGCTTTATAACTATTTGAGTTTTTATCTAATATTTTTAATAATGCTTGTTTTGCCTTTTTATTATCTCCTAATGATATTGCAATTTTTGCTTTTTGCAAATTCCAGATTTCTAATAAGCTCATTCCCTTTTTTTCAAGGATCATGATTAGTATTGGTAATAAAATTGCTAATATATATTTTAATATTAAAAATAACATATTCAATTTTATATCAAATAAAACTTCTACAAAATTTAATGCAATACCAAAAGCTTCTAATACTAATATTGCTACATATGTTGTATCATTATCTTTTATCATTCTAAAAAACATAAAGACAAATATTGCAAATGAAATAAATGTAAATATTATTTGTTCTACTAGCATTTTTTCTCTCCTTCTATTTTTAACACATCTATTTTATTGCATTTTTTGTCTTTTGTCTAGTTTTTTAGATTAATTTTTGCACATCTAATGTATAAATTAAATAACTTTAATATAATTCTTGATAAATCTCATAATCTCTTAATATTTTTCTTACATAATAATTAGTTTCTTTATATGGTATATTCTCAATATCTGTACCATCTTTATTTATTATCCCCTTTTCTATCCAATTATCAACTGTTCCAATTCCTGCATTATATGCAGCTAAGGCAACTTCTGTATTTTCATATTGTTTTAATAAACTTGCAATATATGCCGTTCCAATTTCTATATTTTTATATACATCACACAATTCTTCTTGTATATTTTCATCATCTAATTCGATCCCATTTTTATTTGCAACATCTATTGCCGTTTCCTCCATTAATTGCATAAGTCCTATTGCATTCCTATTAGAAATTGCATCTTCATCAAAATTACTTTCAGCCTTAATAAGTGCTAAAATTAAATTTTTGTCTACATTATATTCTTCACTATATACTAAGACTGCTTCCTCATATGTTCTTGGATACATTATCTTTAGAATAGGAATTCTTGCAAAAATTAGAAAAACAATTATAAATATAATTATTGATAAAATTATTAGTATTTTTTTGTTCTTCAAATTTTCTCCTCCTTCAAAATTCTATTATCCCCTCTATTTACAATCATACCAATTATCAGCTTCTTCTATCTCTGCTATTAATGGTACACTCAAACTTGCAGCTGACTCCATTGCTTCTTTCATCATCACTTTTATTTCTTCTTTTTCCTCTGGTAAAACTTCTAACATCATTTCATCATGTACTTGCAAAACTATTTTAGATTTCAAGTTTCTCTTTTTCAATTCTCTGTATACCTTTATCATAGCAATTTTCATAATATCTGCTGCTGTTCCTTGAATTGGAGTATTCATTGCTGCTCTTGAACCAAATTGTCTAACCATATAGTTATTTGACTTCAATTCTGGAATATATCTTCTTCTATGGAATAAAGTTTCAACATAGCCTTTTTCTTTTGCTTCTTCTGTAATATTTTCCATAAATGCCTTTATTCCTGAATATTGCTCTAAATATTCTGTTATATATTGTTTAGCTATTTTTCTTGATATTCCTAATTGCTCACCTAATCCAAAATCACTAATACCATAAACTATTCCAAAATTAACAGCCTTTGCATTACTTCTTTGTTCTTTTGTTACCTCATCAATTGGAGTTTTAAACACTTTTGATGCAGCTTGTTTATGAATATCTTGCCCTTCTTTAAATGCTTGTATCATATGTTCATCACCTGATATATGTGCTAAAACCCTTAATTCTATTTGTGAATAGTCTGCATCTAAATATACTTTTCCACCTTCTGGTTTAAATACTTTTCTAACTCTTTTTCCTAATTCAAATCTTGTAGGAATATTTTGTAAGTTAGGCTCTGTTGAACTAATTCTTCCAGTTGCTGTTATTGTTTGATGGAAAAATGAATGTATTCTTTTTGTTTTTGGATTTATATATGGTTTTAATCCTTCTATATATGTTGAATTTAATTTCATTAATTGCCTATAATCTAATATTTTTTCAATAATTGGATCTTCTTTTTTTAGTTTTTCCAAAACATCAACATCTGTTGAATATCCACTCTTTGTTTTCTTAATAACAGGTAATTTCATTTTTTCAAAAAGAATTTCACCTAATTGTTTAGTAGAATTAATATTAAATTCTTCTCCTGCCATTTCATATATTTCTTTTGTCAAAATCTCTAACTTTTCTTTTAGTTCTTGACCAAATTCTTCTAATTCCTTTTCATCAACATACATACCATTCCATTGCATATTTGATAATACTTCAACTGTAGGCATATCTATTTCATTAAATAATTTTAAAGCATTAATTTCCTCTAATTTTTCCACCGTTATATCTTTTATCTTTGAAATTGCCATACAATACTGTGTACACTTTTCTCTATCTTGCTCAATTGAAGGTATTGAGTCAAATAGGTTAATTTGTTTAGTATCTTGTTTATCTGTAAATTTATTAATATCAATATCTAAAAATCTATCTATTAAATTTTCTATTTCCAATTTATTATTACTTGGATTTAATATATATGAAGCAATTGCTATATCATAATATATACCATCTAATGTAATATCTAATTGTTTTAATAATATATACATTTTTGTTAAATTAATACCAATTTTCTTTATATTCTCATCTTCAAAAATCTCTTTTAATTTAATTACTTCATTTTCATCATTAAAGTTTAAAAATATAGCTTCTTTATTTACATTATCATATATTGAAATACTTGATATTTTCTCTTTAATTATTTTTTCTTGATTATCATCTTGTTTAGTATCCAAATATATTATCATTTGTTTTTGATCTCTTATTAATTCTATTACTTCATCTAAACTTTTATCTACAATTTTTAAATTTTCTTGTTCAGCTTTTTCTTCTTTTGCATCACCTGATAATGCAAATCTATCAATATATCTTTTAAAATTAAGCTTTTTAAACAATTCATATACCTTTTCTTTGTCCCATTCTTCTACTTTAAAATCTTCCAAAGTATCTGTAATTGGTACTTCTAAATTGATTGTTCCCAAAGTTTTTGATAAAAAGGCTAAGTCTTTATTTTGTTCAATTTTTTCTCTTTGCTTTCCTTTTAAATCATCTTCTCCTTTTTCTAATTTATCATACAAATTCTCTATAGAACCATATCTTTGGATTAAAGATAAAGCCGTCTTTTCTCCAACTCCTGGAACTCCTGGTATATTATCAGAGCTATCCCCTTGTAAACCTTTTACATCTATTAATTGTTTTGGTTCTAATCCATATTTTTCTATTATTTTTTCTCTGTTATATTCATCAGTCTCAGTTTTTCCTGCCTTTGTATGAGGAATTCTAATTGTTGTTTTATCTGTTGCAAGTTGAAATGTATCTCTATCTCCTGAAAGTATTGTTACCTCTAGTCCTTCCTTTTCTCCATATCTTGAAAGTGTTCCTAAAACATCATCTGCTTCATATCCTTCCATTTCAACTATATCTATATTCATAGCCTTTAGTATTTCTTTTATTATAGGCATTTGCTCTGCTAATTCATCTGGCATTCCTTTTCTATTTGCCTTATATCCTTCATAAAGCTTATGTCTTGCAGTAGGTGCTTTTAAGTCAAATGCTACAACTAGATATTCTGGATTTACATCTTCTAATAATTTAAAAAGAATGGCTAAAAATCCATATACTGCATTTGTATATGTCCCATCTTTTGTTGTAAGCATTCTACTTCCCATAATCCCATAAAATGCTCTATTCATAATACTATTTCCATCTACTAAAACTAACTTATCCACTTTTTTCATCCTTTCGCTTAATATTAAATTCTTTCATTGCTTTTACTTTCATTTAATTTTTTTCTATTAGCATTCAACTTTTCCTTTTTCTTATAAGAATACTACAAATTATATTATTATATTTTTTAGTTAATTCGTGGGGACCGACACACTACATGCTGTTGACAAATCAGCGATAGTCCCATAGGAGCTGATTTGTTTACTGCATGTAAAGTGTTGGGAAACTAAAAAATATAATTAATATAATTTGATTTTGTTACTAAATTTTTTATGAAAAATCTTCCTTTTATTCCTTATTTTTTCATTTATAATCCACATTGCAAGACTTCCTGTTGTTAAAATATATACAAAAGGTGTTCCATTCTGCCATCCTTCACTATATGCCAAAAATATACTATTTGCAAATTCAGCAATTAATGATATTTGCACAATCCATCTTATATTCTCTGCTTTCTGCCAGATAATTAGTGGGAATAACCACATTATATACCAAGGCTGGAAGTTTGTTATTAAGAAGAATAAGAAGAACATTATAAAATAAGTCGCATTTTGCATTTCTTTTCTAAAACTTATTTCTTTTTTATTTAACAATATAATACAATATGTTGCATATATTATTGCAAATGCTCCTAATAATGTATTCTTTACAGTATCAACTAATCCTTCTGGACTTGTGAAATATTCTGTGATTATAATATAAATACTTTTAGCAAGTTTTCCTTGCTGAGTAAATAATCCTGCAAATACTTGCATGTCCTGAATATATATTAAATATGGCACTAATAATACTATTAAAAATATTAGCCCATATTTTATGCAATTAAGTAATCTTGTCTTTGGTTTTTCTTTTCTAAAGTAATATATAATTACAAATGGTAGTAATATAATTGTAAAATATTTTATTGCTGTTGCAAGTGCTAAAAAGATTACACTGCACAATAGATTTTTCTTTTTAGTTAAGAAATATAATGCAAGTAAAACAAAAAATACTACAAACATATCATTATGTACTGATGATATTCCTTCTATTAATATAAATGGATTTAATGCATATAATAATGTGAAGCTTTTTTTATTTGAAATTTTATATATTAAATAAGCATTTAACACATGTAAAATAACATTTACAATTTTAAATATTAATAATCCTATATCTATGCTTCCAAATGAAATTGAACCAATTAACTGACATATTAGTGTCCATATTGGACCATATACAACTGTTGTATCTCCCCAATCATTTATATATCCTTGTCCTAACACTGTATCAGTTTCTAACAATTGCTTGTTATTTCCTTGTTCTACAAAATCATTAATTGTTACATAATATGGATTTTGGTCATAAGTTCCAGCTAGTCTGCCTATTCCTAAATAATAAAATACATCTGAACACATAAAAGGTAATACTGCAATAAATACTATTGCAATTATCGTAATCCATACAAACATTTTCTTTGTTGTTGGAAAAATACTTTTCCTATTTTTTATGATTTTCCAATAAAAAAATGTCATTAGTCCTAATATTATAATATATATAATAGTTTGGTCAATACGATCTGTTATGTTATTTAATAAAAACTTAAAATATGGTTCAAATTCAAATACTGTTTTATTTTGCACCATATATACAATAGATGGAATTGCAAATAAAACACATGATATTAAAAATAAATATATTAAACTTTCTTTCCAGTATTTAGTTATTTTTTCTTTTACACCTTCCATCTATTCACATTTCCTTTCACTTTCTTTTGATTTTTATAATATTAACTTAACACTAATGCCTTTTTAGGGCAGAAATAAAAAATAAATATATTCAAATTGTTTGTCTATTTTTCCACTAATTTCTCTTTAACTCTCTAAGTCTTCTGTCTTGTACAAGTTATATCCTTCATAATTATAACTTGCATCAATACCTTTCATATAAACTTCTCTGTCATCAATTTTATCTGTTAAAGCTCTTTCTAATAATAATTTAATTTCAGTATTTTTTATTGGACTTCTTTCCATTGCAAGTAAATAGTCTTGTTTATCAATCTCATTCCAGTCTACTACCATTCCAATTTCTTTTTTCAAAATCATATCTAACCAAATTCTCGTACTTCTTCCATTTCCTTCTCTAAAAGGATGGGCTATATTCATTTCTACATATTTTTCTATAATCTCATCAAAATTTGATTGTGGCATTTCATCTATTTTTCTTAAAGCTTCTTCCAAATACATAACAGATGCAAATCTAAAATTACTTTTTGATATATTTTCCGTTCTAATTTTTCCTGCAAAATCATATACATCTTCAAATAAGTATTTATGTATTTGTGCCAATCCACTAAAAGTTCCTACTTCAAATGTATCTAATTTTTTTGTTTCAAACAATTGTCTCGCCTTTATTTTTGTTATTCTTTCCTCTTCTTTTGCAAGTTCTATTGGATTATCAATTCCTAATTTATTTTTTATCATACTATACCTCCATAAATATATTTTCTATAAAAATACTCCTAAATAATAAATTACTTTCTATCTTTATCAATTTTCTTTTGATATCTATCTTCTTCTGAAAATATACAACCACAATATTTTTGCATATATAATCCCAATTCTCTTGCTTTATTTTGTCCTTCTCTAAAACCAACTCTAAAATCTCTGTATAAGAATTCTACACCGTATTTCTTTGCCATAAATTTTGCAACTTCAATTAAAGCCTCATGATTTTGATATGGGCTTACTAATAAAGTTGTAGAAATTGCATCAAATCCATTTTCTTTTGCATATTTTGCTGTTTGCTCAAGTCTTACTGGATAACAATATTCCTTACATCTATTTTCTAAATTATTAACTACATTTTTACAAAATTCTCTTAATCCATAATTTTCTTCGAATATTGATTCTACATTTATGCTTTTAGTATATTCCTTTAAGCAATCCCTTCTTGCCTTATATTCCATATATGGATGTATATTTGGATTAAACCAATATACTGTTGGCTCTATTCCTTCTTTTCTTAAACTATCTATACAATACACACTACAAGGTGCACAACAAGTATGTAATAATAATTTCATTTTTCAACTTCCTTTTCATTTCTTTATATTTTTATGCCTGTTATAAATTTATATAGACAAGATTCAAGCTCCGTCCCTAAATCCCTAAAATCAGGGATCTTAATGACCGTCCCTAAATCCCTAATTAGACATTTCATATCCTAAATGTTTATATGCTGGTGGTAATACTACCCTTCCTCTTACTGTTCTTGCGATGAATCCTATTTGTATTAGATATGGTTCATATACATCTTCTATTGTATCTACTTCTTCTCCTATTGTTGTTGCAAGTGCTTCTATTCCTACTGGTTTTCCATTATATTGTACTATCATTGTTTCTAATATTTTTCTATCTATATCATCTAAACCTAATTCATCTATTTCTAGCTTGTTTAATGCATGTTTTGTTATCTTTTTATCTACATCTCCATTTCCAAGTACTGTTGCATAATCTCTTACTCTTTTTAATAATCTATTTGCAATTCTAGGCGTTCCTCTTGATCTTCTTGCTATTTCTTGTGCTGCTTCATCATCTATTTTCACATCTAATATTCCACTTGACCTTTTTATTATCTTTGTTAAATCTTCTGGAGAATATAGTTCTAGTCTATGTACTATACCAAATCTATCTCTTAATGGTGTTGTAAGTGAACCTGCTTTTGTTGTTGCTCCAATTAGAGTAAATTTTGGTAAGTCTAGTCTAATTGACCTTGCACTTGGTCCTTTTCCTATAATTATATCTAATGTATAGTCTTCTAATGCTGGATATAGTATTTCCTCTACACTTTTACTTAATCTATGAATTTCATCAATAAACAAAACATCAAATTCAGTTAAGTTTGTAAGTAATGCTGCTAAATCTCCTGGTTTTTCTATTGCTGGTCCTGATGTTATTTTTATATTTGAATTCATTTCATTTGAAATTATATTTGATAAAGTTGTTTTTCCAAGTCCAGGAGGACCATATAATAAAACATGGTCTAATGGCTCTCCTCTTTTTTTAGCTGCTTCTATATATATTTTCATATTTTCTTTTACTTTATCTTGTCCAATATATTCATCTAAAGTTTTTGGTCTTAATGAATTTTCTAATCTTTCTTCATTTGAATTTTCAAGTTCTGGACTAATAATCCTTTCTTCTTCCATAACAAACTTTTCCTTCCTTTTAATTTTTATATTTCCAATGTAATAAATGATTTCAAAAAATTGGTGGATATCCTTAAAAGGGGAACCGATTTTTTGAAACAATTATTACATTACTAGTATTTATTTCAATAAATTATTAATACTAATTGAATTTGATATTTCTAGTTCTGTTCTCATCTGTCTTTCATATCTTTCTAATTGTTCTTTTATTTCTTCATCTATTGTATTAAAATCAACTTCTTCTCCAGTTAAAATATCATACCATATTTCATCATAATAATATCTGCTACTTATAATTCTTTCATTATTTAATGATACAAAATCTTTACTTGCAAACATATTTGTACCTAATGAAACTCCATCTTGGGTATTGCATAAATAACTAAAAGTAGGTTTTATATCTAATTTGGTTACTGGTTTATCTATGACCAAATTTTCAATTCCTGGTATTTTCATTCCACAAACTACATTTGTATAATTTAATTTTATATCCACATCTGTCAAATTTGAATCTGTTTGTGATAAGAAATCTAGCATTTGTTCATCATACATGCTTAATCCATTATGATCTCCAAATACTAATATTGCTGTATCATCATATAGACCTGCTTGTTTTAATTCATCTATAAATACTCCAAATGCATAATCTGCATAATTTACTGCTTCAAGATAATTTCCACAAAAACTATATTTATATTTTCCTACATCTATATTTATTTTACTTCTATCTTGCAAACCTTCTAATGTAAATGGTGTATGTGAAGATGCTGCAACAATATATGTGAAGAATGGTTTTTCATATGTACTTAATTTTTGAACTGCTTGTCTATATAATAACTCATCTGCTAAATATTCACTAATATTTTCTGTAACATCTGCAAATTGTTCTTTTAACTCTAAATGGTCTAATCCTAGTCTTGAATATACATTTCCTCTATTCCAAAAATATGCATAATTACCATGCATAAATGATGTATCATAACCTGCATTATTGAAATTATCAAATATTGTGTCATATGTATTTGTATAATATTTTGCAAAAGACATTCCATTTTCCATTGGATATAGTGATGTAATTGTAGAATGTTCACTATCTGCTGTTGTAGAATAACTTTGCATATTCATATTTGTAAATGTAATATTTTCTCTTAAAAATTTATTTAAGTTTGGTGTAATTTCTTTTCCATTTAATGTTTTATTTACGACAAAATTTTGTACAGACTCTAATTGTACAATTATTACATTTTTCCCCTCTAAAATTCCTTCAAATGCTGGATATCTAACTAAACCATATTCTTCTTCATATTCTTGTTTTAATTTTTCATAGTCATTCATCATTTCATTTTTATTTTTATATCTTGTATTTTGTTTCATTGTTATCATATTTTCTATGTCATAAATATGATAACCAAATATTGTAGCTTCTCTTATTTGCAAATCTTTATTATATGACTTATCTTTTCCTTTTTCTACATATTGCACACCTATTACACAAAAGATAATAACTCCAATTACTCCTAATATACCTTTTCCTATTAATTGTTTTTTAGTTTTTTTGTCTTTCTTTTCTATTTTTATTTTTTTAGTTATCAACAATATTACTAAAATTACAATGTCTAGGAAATATAATATTTGGTACAATTTTAATATCATTGGTAATGTGCTCATTATCTCTCCACCATATTGTAAATTAGTAATTTGAGCAACTGATAATACACTATTAGAATAGTTGTAATACACATTGTCACCAAATAATACTAAACTAATTATAAAGTCTACAATAATTGAAAATATTGCCCTTGCCCTATTTGGTAAAACACATAAAAAACATATTATTACAACAACAAAACTAATTGTTCCAATCACTGTATCAATGTATAATTGCTCTGTAATTGCGATTGTATGGTAATAAAATAAAAATGTTTTAGCAAGTATTAAAATTCCAATAACTATAGCAAAATATATGGAATTAACACCTTTATTTAATTCTTTTACTACTTTTTTCATCCCCTCTTTTGTTCCGTTTAAATTCTCCATTATTGCCACTCAAATTTCTCCCTTTTTACAATAATTTGTTTATAACTCTTTTATTTAATTGATAATATATTTAGATATTTTGAAGTATATTGTGGGGACCTTTCTAGAAAATGTTTGAACGTATGTGAATTACATTTTCTTGAATGGGGATTACGGAAAAATATATAAATATATTATCAATTTTAAATAGTTCTAACAACAATTGTCTATAAAATTCTCAATTATATTTAACATCTTTTTATTATTAGATTGATAATTTTTTGGTACAAAATTTTTACTCTTTTCAATTGCTTCTTGTAATTTCTTTACATCTTGTACACCAATTATATAACCTTTTTCATTAAATGTTTCTACAATTTCTTTTTGATGGTCATTTACATGTTCTTGATATTTATGAAGTCTTGGCAATGCTATTACTTTTTTTCCTTTTTTCAAAGATGTAATAATAGAACCTACTCCTCCATGTGTTATAACTAAGTCTGCTTTTTTTATTAGTTCTTCTAATTCTTCTTGTGATATTAAACCAAATATCTTCATATTTTTAGAATCATATTTTGTATGACCAGCTTGAACAACTACTTCATCTGTAATTATTCCTTTTTCAATTAAATTATCTATTTCTTCTAATAGTCTATGAAAACTATTATTTTGAGTTCCTAACATTACTAATATCATGAATAAATTGAACCTCCATACACTGCTTTTGGATAAATCTCTAACATTTCTTCCCATTGTACTATAAATAAGTCTGCTATTGGATATATTAATCTTCCTGTTGCTGTTTTTTTATGATGATTTGCAAATGTTTCTATATATATTACTTTACTTCCAAATATTTTTCCTAATATACACATTGGACCTGCTGTGTGTGTTCCTGTTGTTATTATAACTTTTGGTCTTATTTTAAAATATAAATATACTGTTTTAAAACATAATAACAAATATTTAAATATATATGAAAATATTTTTGCTCTTGTACCATATGGTAAAAAGTCTAATTTATCCCCATACTTTTCTTTTAAATTCTCATTTGCTTTATCTTTTTCTGTTACTATATGATAATCATATTTTTCAAACAATGGCTCTAATTGTAACATTTCATTTAAATGTCCACCAGTGCTTGATATAAACATTACTTTTTTCTTCATTTTTCAGCACCTTTTCTCTATTTTATAACATGAATTATATCATATTTTTTTAGATTTGTGTTAATTTTTGGCTATTTTCTTTTTGACTTTTTAGCTAATTTATGTTAATATTAATATGTTGCTTAATTGCCAAGTGCAATTTGTAGTTATTAATTTTCATTTATAGGAGGATTTAAAAATGGAAAAAAATGAATTTTATTTAAGTTCATTAGAGCTTGTTAAGGAACGGATTGAAAATCGGCTAAATGAAGCTGAAAACACTGATATAGAAAATGAGACTGAATCGCTTTTTGACTGGATGCTCTCACAACTTCATTGGAAAATGGAATGTTTTTATCCAGTCGTAGAACGTTGTAGAATTGAATTTTCTAGCATATCATATGGGCATTCGTTAGGATTAAGATATAGCTATGTTAGTGAATATCACACACATTACGTAAATTTTTATGAAGATTTTATTACTGTATTAAAAAATGTAACTAAAATTTTTGATCAACACAAAAATTTTAAGGTACTTTCATTTGATATTCCTAAAAGAAATCCTATAGATGATGAACTTTGCATTGTGTTGGAGTTTTCAATCTAATTTTAGCAAGCAAAATAAAAGGCAGATTTTTGAAATCTGTCTTTTTTCCTTATTAAAGTTATAGT